>JBARNF010000894.1:0-18485 GCA_049802835.1 Bradyrhizobium sp. | reverse complement strand
GGTTCGAGTCCTGCCTCCCCCACCATCCCTGCAGATAAGCTGTTGATTTGTGAGGCCGAAAAACTCCCGCACCTTCGGTGGGTGAGGGAATAGGACGCCTCGTTTTTCAAGCTTTCCATCGGCTGAGCGGCGGCCAGTCTGGCAATTAACTGCACAATGTACAAATATCGGTACAATGTCTGCTCGGGCACTGCAGGAGGAGAGCGCAATGACTCACGTTTCTTACAGCGAGCTTCGGAATAACCTTGCAACCTACATGGACGCCGTTTGTGATGGTCGCGCTCCGCTCGTTGTCACTCGCCAGAATGCACGAAGCGTCGTGCTTATGTCGGAGGAGGAGTATGAGGGTCTCATGGAGACCGTCCACCTCTTGAAGAGCCCGGCAAACGCCGCCCGTCTGCTGCGCTCGATCAAGGAGGCCGACGAAGCCAAGTTGACTGGGCACGAGCTGATCGAGCCAACGAAGGCGCGTTGAGCGGTGACATGATCACCGCTTGGACCGAAGACGCCTGGCAGGAATATCTCGGATGGCAGAAAGAGGACGAGAAAGTTCTCGAAGCGATCAACGCCCTGATCAAGGACATCAGGCGCGATCCGTTCAAGGGGCTCGGGAAACCGGAGCCCCTCAAGCACGCCCTGCAAGGCTGGTGGTCTCGCCGGATCACCGGCGAACATAGGTTGGTCTATCGCGTCACTGGCAAAGGCGAGACACGACAGCTCGAAATTGCTCAATGCAAGTATCACTATTGAACCCTCCAAGAAGGTGCGGGGCGTCGCCGCAATTTCGTCTTTCAACGCAATGCCCGTCATTTCCCCTCACTTCGACGTAAGAAACTGAGACGACGATCGCATCGGCATTGTGCGTTCCATCGGGCCAATTCCGCCGCGCCGTCGCCGGCCTGCCGTCATCGGATGGGTCCGGTGACGTCATGACTGTTTCCCGTTGCTGCCATTCGTGTCTGCACATATCTTGCGCCGCGAAACGGGCGCGAGGTGGATGGAGTTGGGACGCAGTTATCGGGCGGACATCGATGGCCTCCGGGCGATCGCGGTCTGCATCGTCGTTCTGTTTCACCTCAGAGTCGGTGGCTTCGGTGGCGGCTTTGCCGGGGTCGATGTCTTCTTCGTCATCTCCGGCTATCTGATCACCGGGCATATCCTCCGCGATATCGACCTCGGCAGCTTTTCGTTCGCCGCGTTCTATGCGCGCCGCGCGCGCCGCATTCTGCCGGCACTCGTCGCCACCATCATGCTGACCTTCGCCGTCGGCTGGCTGTGGCTGCCGCCGGACGCGCTGCGCCAGCTCGCCAAGGAGGCGACGCACGGCCTGCTGTCGATCGCCAACATTCAATATTGGCGGGAGGCCAACCAGTACTTCGCGCCAAGCGCGGATCAGCTCGGGCTGTTGCATCTGTGGTCGCTGTCGGCGGAAGAGCAGTTCTATCTCTTCAGTCCATTGCTCCTGGTGCTGCTGAGTCGGACGCGTCACGTGTTCACGGGCATCGCGCTGGCCGGGCTGTTGTCGCTTGTCGCGGCCATCATCTGGCTCCCCAGAGACCCAGAGGTCGTGTTCTTCCTGACGCCGTTTCGCGTCTTCGAATTCGTGCTCGGCGCGTTGGCGATCGCGCTGGAGCGGCGTATCACGACGTGGCCGACGACCCGGACCATCGCGGCGTGGGCCGGCTACGCCGTGCTCGGCGGCAGCCTTCTGGTCATCGCGCGCTTCCAGCGGGACGCCGGGCTCGGCGCGTTGCCGCCGAGCATCGCGACGGCGGTCATCATTGCGGCCAATCGGCCGACGCGCCTGCTCGCCAATCGGGGCGTTCTGGCCATCGGCCGTTCGTCCTACTCGCTGTATCTCGTGCACTGGCCGGTGATCTACTTCGCAAGCTTCATTTTCGGAGAGCTGGCCGGCAGCCTGACAGGCCTGATCGTGCAGCTGCTGATCATGGCGGCGCTGACCGCGGCCATGTTCTTTCTCGTCGAACAGCCCGTTCGCCGTCTCAGCATTGCGCAGTGGAAGCAGGCGACCGCCTTCGCAGCGGTGATCGGCCTGTGTGCCGCCGCCGCTCACGCGACGTTCAAGGCCGACGGCGTGACGTGGCGGCTTCCGGCGGAGCAGCGTGCGCGGCTCGAGCTCCAGCGCTTCGGCATGAGCCCTTGCACGCGTTCCGGCGATGACTGCGAATTCGGCGCTTCCGCGGGCTCGCGTACGCTGGCGCTGCTCGGCGATTCCTACGTTCATCACTACGTTGCCGCGTTGGACGATGATCTCAAGGCGCACGATATCCGCGGCGTGACCTCGACGGTCGGCGGCTGTCCGATGCTGGTCGGCCTTGCTCCGCTCCCGCCTCGCGCGGCCGAATGCATCGCCCTGCGAGAGCGCGAGCTGGCGCGTGTCAGTGCGTCGTCGGCCGATCTCGTCGTGATCGGACAGGCCTGGCAGCTTTATCTGGATGGCACCGGAGGTCCCAACGAGGAAAAAGCCACAGAGATTCGCGACGGCCTGCAGGCTCTGCTGCGCCTGCTCGATCGGCCGGGGCGTCGCTTCCTGATCATCGGCGGCCAGGTGCGGCCCGTGACGTGCAGCTTCGACCCGGTGCGGATGCAGCCCGGTCCGCTGTGGCACGCGCCGCCGGCGGGATGCGCGCCGTTTGCAACAGCGACGGCGCTCGCCGACAGCCGCGAGATCGATGGCCTGTTGGAGTCCGTGGTGACGGAGCACCACAACGCCGTGCTGTTGCGGCCAACCGAGCTGTATTGCGACGAGGATTGTCCGGTCGTGCGCGGCGATGGTGTCTGGTTGTTTCTCGATCCGGGCCATTTCACCGTGGCCGGCGCGCGACTGATGGGCCAGCGCGCGGCCGCTGTGATCGCCCGGTTCTTGTCCGACGCGGCCAAGCCGTAGCGAGGCCGAAAGCTCCGCCGGCAAAGTTGGCCACTCTGCGGCCCCGCCACATCACGGTCGGTTCTCCGACATCAGATGGGTCCGATGACGTCATGCCTGTTTCCCGCTGCTGCCATTCGTGTCTGCGCATGTCTGTCGCCTCACGGCAGGCGCGGAGTGGACCGAGTTGGAACGCAGTCACCGGGCGGACATCGATGGTCTCAGGGCGATCGCCGTCGTCATCGTCATTCTATACCATCTGAAGATCGCGGGCTTCGAGGCGGGCTATGCCGGCGTCGACATCTTCTTCGTCATCTCCGGCTATCTCATCACCGGCCAGATCCTGCGCGATGTTGCTGCGCGGCGCTTCTCGCTGTCCGACTTCTATCTGCGGCGGGCGCGACGCATCCTGCCCGCGCTGATCATGACGATCGCCGCGAGCTTTGCCGTCGGCTGGCTGTTTCTGTCACCCGAATCCCTGCGCCAGCTGGCGAAGGAGGCGACCCACGGGCTGCTTTCGATCGCCAACATCCAGTACTGGCGCGAGGCAAGCGCCTATTTCGCGCCGACTGCGGATCAGCTGCCGCTGCTGCATCTGTGGTCGCTGTCGCTGGAGGTGCAGTTCTATACGCTGGCGCCGCTGCTGCTGATGTGGGGCGGCTGCAGCCGGCATGTGTTCCGCGCGATCGCCGCCGTCGCATTGTTGTCGCTCGCCGCCGCCGCGATCTGGCTGCCGCATGATGCGGACGCCGTGTTCTTCCTGACGCCGTTCCGGGTGTTCGAATTCGCGCTCGGCGCGCTCGCCATCCCGCTCGAAGCGCGTCTGTCATCGTCGCCGCGCGTCCGCGCCGTCGTCGCCGCATGCGGCGACGTCGTGCTGCTCGGCAGCCTTCTGCTGATCGGTCGCTACCAGGCCTATGCGGGCGTCGCCGCACTTCTGCCCTGCATCGCCACCGCCATCATCATCGCGGCCAACGCGCCGACATCGCTGATGACGGCCGGTCCGGTGCTTACGCTCGGCCGGGCGTCCTATTCGCTCTATCTGGTCCACTGGCCGGTGATCTTCTTTGCCCGTTTCATCTTCGGCGATGCTGCGCAGACGATGGCCGGACTGGCGATGCAGCTCGCGCTGATGGCGACGCTGACCACGCTGATGCTGACGCTGGTCGAGCGGCCGCTGCGCCGGCTGCACTGGCCGCGCTGGACGCAGGCGGCCAGCTTCGCCACCGCGCTCATCGTCTGTGCCGGGCTCGCGCACGCGACGTTCCGCGCCAACGGCGTCGCCTCGCGGCTGCCGCATGATCAGCTCGCGCTGTTCCAGCTGCAGGGCTTCGGCTTGAACAAATGCGAGCGCACCATCGGCCGCCTGTGCGCATTCGGCGATCTCGACGGCACGCGCGGCGTCGAGCTGCTCGGCGATTCCTATGTCCAGCAATATGTCGCGGCGCTCGATACGACCCTGAAGCGGCGCGGCATGATCGGGCACGTCTCGACCATGAGCGGTTGCCCGACGCTCGCCGGTCTGACCGCGCAGGAGCCTCGCACGCAGGTGTGTGCGGCGCTGCGCGACAGCGAGCTGCCGCGGATCAGGCAGTCGCAGGCCGATTTCGTCGTGATCGGGCAGGCCTGGCAGAACTATCTCGATCTCGGCGGCGGACCGCAGGCAGAAGCGCGCAATGCCGAGGTGGCCGCTGATCTCGCTGACACGATTCGCCTGCTCGACCGGCCGGGGCGGCACTTCCTCGTCATCGGCGGCCAGGTCCGGCCTGTGAACTGCGCCTTCGATCCGCTGCGCATGCTGCCCGGGCCGCGCTGGCATGCACCGGCCAAGCCGTGCGACGCCGTGCCGAAGAGCGAGGCGGTCATGGCCAACCACCTCATCGATACCGTGCTGTCGCAGGCGATCCGGCCGTTCGCCAAGGTGGCGCTGCTCAGGCCTTCCGAGGTCTATTGCGACCAGGACTGTCCGGTCGTGCAGAACGGCGTGTGGCTGTTCCAGGATGCCGGCCATTTCACCGTCGCGGGGGCGCAGCGCATGGGCGAACGCGCCGCGCCGCTGTTCGCGACGTTCCTGTCGGACGATTAGCCCGAAGGTCGCGGCGGCCGCTCATTCGCTGCTGCGCGCGGCGAGCGCGGGCGACGCCGCGACGATGCGCGAGACCGCGAGCTCGGAGCCCTGCGCGGTGAAATGGCCGTCGTCCCAGGCGAGCGGCGCGCCGTCGGGTGTCTGCAGCACACAGTCGTTGCCGGGGCAGAGCAGCGCGAGCAGCGACACGTAGTCCGTCCGCGGCACGTCCTTTAGCAGAGCGCGCAGGAACGCATCGACTTCGCCGAAGAAGGTCAGCATGTGGCCCTCGCTGGTGACGCCGAAGCGCGATGTTGCGATCAGCAGATCCGGCAGCGGACGATCGAATTGCGGGCTGGGGCCGATCACCACCACTCGGCTGCCGGCCTCCGTGATCGCCTTGACCGTGGCAAGCAGGCTTGCCTGCGCCGCCGGGGTCATCGCAGTGCGGGTCCAGTTGCCCGAGAGGACGACGATGTCGGGCGCGAGATCCCGCGCCAGGCCAGGCAGCCGGCCGTTGAACTCGGTGCAGGCCATCGACTGGCCCGCTTCGACATAGGGCGTGCACTGCGCCATCGTGGCCCGCATCAGCGTCGCCTGCGGCAGCGCGCGCCTGAAGCCGTGGATGAGGTGCGCGGCATGGCTGTCGCCCCACAGCAGGATGGTGGGGCGGGGACCCTTCGCCAGGCAGGCCGGCTGCAACATGTCGAATGTCTGACCCGGATTCAGGAAGCAGCTGCCGTTCTCATAGACGCCTTGTGGTCGTAATCGAGAAATCCGGCCATCGCCCGCTGCTGCGGCGAGAAGCGGTCGGGAAGACCGGACGACCAGATCATGATCGCCGCAGCCGACAGCGCAACTGCGCCCGTTGCCGCGAGCGTGCGTGCTGTGACCGGCCACGCGGCGCGGCGCGCCGGCTGCTCGACCAGGTAGAAGCTCGCCAGCGCCAGCGTCGTGCAGGTGCCGAGCAATGCGAGCTTGTCCATGGCCGAGATCGGCGGCCCCCACACGGCGGTCGCAAACGAGACGACCGGCCAGTGCCAGAGGTAGAGCGAGTAGGACCACAGCCCGATCACGATCATCGGCCGCGTTATCGTGAGCACGGTCCTGCTCAGGGCCGGCCGGCCCCAGATCACCGCGGCGGTGCCGAGGCAGGGCATGAGCGCTGCGACGCCGGGATAGGGCGTGCGCGGCGAGAACAGATTGGTGGAGACGCCGAGCGCGATCCATCCCAATGTCGCCACCGCGATCCTGAGCCACTGGCTGCGCAGCGCGGGCAGCGCCTCGACCGCCAGCAGGGCGCCGAGCGCGAGCTGCCAGGCGCGTGCCGGCAGCAGATAGAACGCGGCCGCCGGCTGGATCCTGGTCTGGACGACGCAGAGCAGGAACGAGGCCGCGCAGATCGCGACGAGACTCGCCAGCATCAGCGAACGCCGGAGCGCAAACACGGCCAGCGCCAGCGCCGGAAACAGCAGATAATATTGCTCCTCGACCCCGAGCGACCAGGTGTGCAGCAGCGGCTTGGTGATGGCGGCCGCGTCGAAATAGCCCTGCTGCGACCAGAACAGGATGTTGGAGGAGAAGGTCAGCACCGCGAGCGCCTGCTGTGCCGCCGACACTGTCTGCTGCGGCAGCAGGATCACGCTCGCGCCGAGCAGGCTCGCGCACAGCATCGCAAAGGCGGCGGGCAGGATGCGCCGGGCGCGGCGCCGGTAGAAGGCCGCGAACGAGAACGTTCCGGCGAGCATCTCGGCATGAATGATCCGCGTGATCAGGAAGCCGGAGATGACGAAGAACACGTCTACTCCGACATAGCCGCTGCGAAATGGCGAGATGTCGTAGTGGAACGCGATCACCGACATGACCGCGAAGGCGCGCAGACAATCGATGTCGGGACGGTAATCGGTCGAACTCAAGATGATTGTCCGGGGGGCTCGGATGCGGCTGCCGTGATGTCGCGGCCGGGTTACCGTGCGGGGGCGCAACCCTGGCACGCTCCGATTGCAACCGCAATGCGGCATGCCGTTCGGACCCGCACGATCGTGCAGGCAAGACACAATGCCACTGAATTGACATCGCCCGGAGGCCAGGCGGCTTGCCTTCACAGACTTGCCTCAATGCCGTGATGGCCTTGCAGAAGTTGGTAGGTCAAGCGAGCGTGTCATGCGTATGTTGGGGCTGAAGGCCGGCCGGGCTGGTTTGTTGTGTGGCGTATTTCTATTTCAGGTTGCAGTCGGCGTCACCATGGCGCAAAGCGCTGAGCCGGGGGGCTCGCCGCCATCCGCGGGCGAGGTAGCCGGGGATGCGGCCAAGGGCGGCGGGCCGTTCGGCGGGTGTGAGCCGATCGGGCTCACGGCGTCGGGCGAACTGGTGTTTCCGCTCGAATGCAAGAAGATCATCAAGAAGCCGACTGAGGCTCCGGTCGCGGCCGACGACAACACCGCAGCCGACGACAAGACCGCGTCGACCGAGGCGAGGCCCGCCGTGCCGAACCAGTCTACTGCCGCCGCCGACAAGCCGGCCGCCACCGACACGAAGCCTGTGGCGAACGAGGCGGCGGCTGCAGAGTCCCCTGTGTCCGCCGAGCCGAAACCCCCGGTCGGGGCCGACAAGCCCGAGTCGGTTCACAAGGCCGCCTCTCTCGATCCGGCGGCCGCGTCCAAGCCGTCCACGGGCAAGCCGTCCATGAGCAAGGCTCCGGCGAGTAGGCCCGTCGCGGGCAATCCGGCCGCGTCCAGCAAGCCGATGTCAGGCAACTCGGCGTCAAGCAAGACCGCATCGGGCAAGCCTTCGTCCAGCAAGCCTTCATCCAGCAAGACAATGGTCGTCGCCGTCAAGGACCCGACGCCCAAGAGCGGACAGACCGAGTCCAAGTCCAAGTCCGAGCTCAAGACCGAGCCGAAGACTGCGAGCAAGGACGCCGGCAAGCCCACGGCCTTGTCGGCGATCAAATCGATGATCGTGATGGCGAGGCCCGCTGCGGCCGCCACGCCGGTCGCGGCCCGATCGGCGTCCGAGGACAGGCCGCGGTTACGCACCGCCGGCATGCCCGCCTGCATGCAATTCCGCAGCTACAATCCGGCCACGCGCAGCTATCGGGGCTTCGACGGCCACATCTATGCCTGCCGGTAAGGGTTAGGGTGCGGTGTGGCCGGGGCCCGCAGTGGCGGCTGTGATACGACGGCGTACGCAGCGCCGTCGGCGTGCAGATCGGGCAACGGCGTTCAAGACCTGCTATAGATCGGAACCGACTTCACCCGCACGCTTGGCGCCGCCTCCGATCTGAAATGACCGAGCCTCAATCCGACCTGTTCGAGATGCGCCGGATGGAATCGCTCTCCAACACCATCTTCGGTGTGGCGATGACGCTGCTGGCCTACGATCTGCCGAAGCCGAATTTCGCGCAGCTGCCGGGCTGGATGGATCTGGTCCACACCTATTCCGGCCGGCTTGCGGGCCTCGTGCTCAGCTTCATCATCGCCGGCGTGTTCTGGATCAGCCACCACCGGCGGCTGGCGCGGCAGCCGCTCTGCAGCCGGGGCGTCGTGATTCTCAACCTGTTCTTCCTGTTGTCGATCGTGCTGCTACCGGTCACCAACAGCCTCTACGGCAGCTACCGGCTGAGCAGCGCGGTCGCCGTACTCTACGGCCTGCATCTGACGATCATCGCGTCTCTGAACGCGGTGTTGTGGTGGATCGCGGCGAGGGGCGGCCGCCACGCCGAAATCGTCGGTGCGATCTTTCCCGTCTTTGTGTTCGTGCCGGGCATCGTGATCGCGGCCTTCGCCCCGGAGTACGTGCAATTCTTCTGGATGCTCGGCTTCGGCGGGCTGGTGGCGCGGCGCTTCGTGCGCCCGCAGCCGGCAGAGCCGGTACCCTCGGCCGGCGAGCAGTTGTAGGAGCCCGCCATAAAAAACGCGGCGGGCCATCAGACCCGCCGCGCTTCCGTTTTTGAACTCGCTGGTCCAGGGCCGAGACCGCCCCGTTGCCGAGCCGCGATGGCGTAATTCGAGACGCGAATCACGCGCTCAAACGTCGCTCAGCGGGCGATCCCAGCGAGGTGACAGCGCTTGGTGAAAGACACTGGATCACCTCCTTTCGTGGTTGTTGAGACCCTCAATATAGGCTGGGTCGGGCCGCGAGGGTAGGGGGGACGATTACGGAACCCGGGATCCGGTCTGGCGTGCCCGGACGCCGTCCATGAGCAAGTCGGGGGATGCGTCCAAACCGGCGCCGCAGGGAGGTTGAGACCCGCCGCGGACCATGTTAGGGAACGCCCCAATGCGGGTGTAGCTCAATGGTAGAGCAGCAGCCTTCCAAGCTGAATACGAGGGTTCGATTCCCTTCACCCGCTCCAATGTTTTCAAGCACTTGTTGCGTCGTCAGCTTTCCATTCGGACAAGCAAGCTGATGCTCATTCGGACAAATGTCCGTCTTTTGTTCGAGCTGCCCGGCGCTTTTTGGCGCCGTTGACGATCTGCCGTGTCGTGCGCTTGGTGTACTTTGGCAACACCTTCACCGTCGTGTGCCGGCCCTGTGCCAGCATCTCGCGGTCAGTCAGTTCGGCGTTGCCACCTTGAGTGAAACCGCCATGCCGGAACGATGTGAACGACAATTCATCGCGAAGGCCAGCAGCACGGATGACTTCTTTGACCTTGCGGCTCACGTGCGTGAAGTCCGGCTGATCCGGCTTCGGCCATGGTCCGCGCTCGCCCCAATCCCGGCACAGCATTAGGCCGCCGATGCGGTCACGCTTGATGACGTCGAGCTCCGCCATCAACTCGGGATAAACCGGTACACCTGCATCGTCACATGGATGAGAAGGGACGAGCCCAGCAGGCCACCACATTTCGCCAAGTGATCGCAAAACGGCTCTTCAGGGACAAGTTGACACAAGACATTTGCGGCGAAGCACGTTTCTAGCTAGCCGAGACCTGTCGAACACACGGCGCGCGCCATCAATCAACGCGAATCGTCGAACGTCAATCTCGGAACGCGTATCGCGTATCAGGGAGCAGGTGCCTTGGCGAGAGCCTGCACGTATCTGGCGTAGTCGCTTTTGCCGAGCGCTGCCCCCAGCCGCTCCAGCTGCTTCTGCTCGATGAAACCCTGCTTGAACGCGATCTCCTCAGGACAGGCAATACGAAAGCCTTGCCGTTTCTCCAGGGTCGCCACGAAGTCCGCGGCGGCCATGAGACTGTCGGGTGTTCCAGTATCCAACCAAGCGAAGCCGCGACCCATTTGCTCAACGGCGAGCAGCCCACGTTCCAAATAGACCCTGTTGACGTCGGTAATCTCGAGCTCCCCTCGCGCGGAGGGAACGATGCTGGCGGCAATTTCGACCACCTGAGGATCATAGAAATACAGCCCCGTCACGGCAAAGTTCGATTTTGGAGTTGCGGGTTTCTCTTCTATCGAAGTTGCTTGTCCCGTGCTGTCGAAGCCAACCACGCCGTACCGCTCGGGGTCGGCGACATGATAGGCAAAGACCGTCGCACCGAACCGACGGCCAGCGGCCCTGACAAGCATGTCCGGCAGACCATGGCCAAAATAGATGTTGTCGCCCAAGATTAAAGCTGACGATTCGCCGCGCACAAAATCAGCCCCGATAATGTAGGCTTGAGCCAGGCCTTCAGGTTTGGGTTGCACGGCATAGGATAGCGTCAGTCCCCATCGCCCGCCGTCGCCCAGCAGGGACTGAAATAGCGGAAGATCGCCCGGTGTCGATATGATCAGTATGTCCCTGATACCCGCCAGCATCAATGTCGTTAGCGGGTAGTAGATCATTGGCTTGTCGTAAATCGGCAGGAGCTGTTTGGACACCACCAACGTCATGGGATAGAGGCGGGTGCCGGTTCCGCCAGCCAGAATGATGCCTTTCAAGGTCTACTCCAAATCGGCGTGAGCTGGATCGCACAGGCGATCGAGGCAGATTCGCAAGGATTGCGATGAGTGAGGTAGGCGCAGCCCGAAGACAGAGTTCAATCTGTCGCAGTTCAGACGGGAATTCGCCGGCCTGACAGCGGCTGTCAGATAGTCCTTCGTCGAGATCGCCTCGACACGGGCTGGACAATTTCGTCTCGTTGCGAGGTCGATGCGCCTGGCGAACTCGAACCAGCTCATTTCGTCAGGACCCGCCAGATGCGTGACGCCGCCATGACCAGACTGCCAGCCCGAACCCGCGATCTGCCGAGAGATGGCAATGATGGCATCGGCGATGTCGGGCGCGTAAGTGGGGCAGCCGATCTGGTCGTTGACGATACCCAATCGATCCCGTTGCCGGGCGAGCCGCATGACCGTCCTTACGAAGTTGTTGCCATAGGGCGCGTAGACCCATGACGTTCGCAAAATCAGGTAACGATCGGCGGCAGACGCCACCGCGGCGACTTCGCCGGCGAGCTTCGATCGACCATATACGCTCTGCGGCGAAGTCGCGTCGGTTTCGACGTAAGGAGCGGGATTCCTGCCGTCGAAGACGTAGTCCGTCGACAGATGGATGACGGGAGCATCCAGTCGACTTGCTGCTGATGCGACCGCACCAGCTGCCTTGGAATTGATCGAGTAGGCCAGATCCGGTTCCGTCTCCGCACGATCGACAGCGGTATAGGCGGCAGGATTTACAACGATGTCTGGCGAGAACTCCGCCAAAGCCCTTTCAATCTGTTCAATGCGCAACAGGTCGAGGTCGGAGCGCGTGGAGCAATTGATCGTGATGTCGGGGTTCGCTGCGGCAGCTTCCCGCAATGATCGAGCGAACTGACCTTCGCTCCCAATGACATATAGACGCATCGTTCTGCGCACTATCGACCACGACCTAGTCGCTCGCCACGGTAAACGTTTTCGCGCAGCGGCCTCCACCAAGCGGGATGCTCGAGATACCATCTGACCGTCTTTTTGATTCCGCGTTCCAGAGTCTCCTCAGCGCGCCAACCCAGAGCCGTTTCGAGCTTTGTTGCGTCGATGGCGTAGCGCAAATCGTGACCCGGACGATCCTCGGTATAGCTGATCAAGCCGTCATGCGAATGTGCGGGCCCGCGGAGTTCGTCAAGGCATGCGCAGATTTGTCTTACCACCTCGATGTTGGAGCGTTCGTTGCGACCGCCGACATTATAGGTCTCGCCGGGAACTCCTTTCTCGAGGATCAAGCCCAGTGCGCGCGCATGATCCTCGACAAACAGCCAATCCCGGACATTGAGACCATTTCCATAAACCGGCAACGGCTCTCCATGCAGAGCGTTGAGGACCATCAACGGAATGAGCTTTTCTGGAAATTGATAGGGCCCATAATTGTTTGAGCAATTGGATACAATGACGGGTACGTCGTAGGTTCTGTGCCAGGCCTTTGCAAGATGATCGGACGCGGCCTTCGTCGCTGAATAGGGGGAACTCGGATCATATCGCGTAAATTCGGTGAAAAGTCCGGTCTCTCCCAACGAGCCGTAAACTTCATCGGTCGAAACGTGAATGAACCGGAATCGATCGGCGAGCAGGGGATTATGGTCGAGATGGCGGCGCGTGGCCTCCAGCAGGGTGAAGGTGCCTACAACGTTTGTTTGGACAAATGCATTTGCGCTCGTAATCGACCTGTCGACGTGGCTTTCTGCCGCAAGATGGACGACTGCAGTCGGTCTATGCTTGATGAAGATCTTCTGCAGGGCATCGGCATCGCAGATGTCGGCCCTCTCGAACGCATAGTTGGGATGCTCAGCAACCAGCGCAAGCGAGGCCAAATTGCCGGCATAGGTTAATTTGTCGACGACAACGACTTTGAGGCCAAGGTCAGAAACAAAATGCCGACAGACCGCCGAGCCGATAAATCCTGCTCCGCCCGTGACGAGGATGTGCATGTTCAGTGATTCCCCTGCGCATTCTCGAAGGAAGAGACAACGGAGAAGGGAGAGACAACGGAGCTGAACCGAGGATTCTGCTGATCCTCTTCAGACAAAATGGGCTCACCTGCTAATCGCCAATCGATTGCAAGGTCCGTATCGTCCCAGGCGATCCCTCGCTCGAGATCCGAGCCCCAATAGTCGGTCACCTTATAAATAACCTCGACCGGTGCTTCCAAGGTCACATAGCCGTGAGCGAAGCCTGGGGGCATCCACAATTGCTTCCAGTTCGC
The DNA here is from genome assembly GCA_049802835.1 of Bradyrhizobium sp. Classification (GTDB taxonomy): domain Bacteria; phylum Pseudomonadota; class Alphaproteobacteria; order Rhizobiales; family Xanthobacteraceae; genus Bradyrhizobium. Next base: position 5,411 of record JBARNF010000894.1, on the reverse strand, counting down.
CGCAGACAACTCGATCGCTACATGACGTCCGTAGGTCGGTGATCCTCGCCGGATGTCCACGGCCACATCCAGGATCGATCCTCCGACGCAACGAACGAGCTTGCCCTGGGCTTTGGGAGGCAGTTGAAAATGAAGTCCGCGCAGCACCCCGCGTTCAGCGGAGAAGACATGGTTCTCCTGGACCAGATCGTCGATCACGCCGTGTGCCCTCAGATCATCCTTGCGGAAAGTCTCCGAAAAGAAGCCCCGATGGTCACCACGCCTTGAGGGAACGATGAGAACAAGACCATCGATTTCGAAATGCTGAAAATCCATTACGCCAAGCTCGTTAGATGCCAGCACCAGGAAGCGTCCGTCCGATCGCGCGACAATAGCGGGAAGCCGCATCTTTGCAAGGCGCGCCCTATCGCGAATGACTCGATGCGCTCTAGGCCGAGCCCGCCCCGCGGCATCCCGTTAGCACCGACGGCAGCACCACCAAACTGATGCCTGATCTGCTCATGAAAAAGAAGATTGGATTCATCAGCTCGATTAGGCTGCGGCTTTGCGAAGCGCACTACGAACTCGCAGCAATGCAGTTCCAAATTTGATTGTCGCGCAATTTTCATTTGCAACTTCTGAATGCGTCGAGCTACTATCAATTTCAGGGCATCGTCCCGTGAGCTCGGCAATCGTTAGCTTCGGATTCGTCTGATGGTGGGGAATGTGAAGCTTGGAGATTCGGTATGCGGCCTGTCCTAGTTCATGAGGCATTATGAACGTTGCGGTGGCTACTCAGGACGGCACGAATTCAAGTAAGTAACCAACGGTCAGTAGTCACGATGATCTTCACCGCCAACGCAATGGTCCGACGGCAACATCACCAACAGGGACCAGAAGTGTCGCCGTATCCCCCAAATCGGTTATGGATCAGCTCGAAGACCGGCGCGGCTGTCGTAGGCAAGGGGGCACGACATGAGGGTATTTGAACAATTCGTTCAAAATCTGACGACATGCGACAACGCGCATGAAATCGAGCGTCTATTGCGACAGACCTTGGATCAGTACGGCTTTCCATGCTTCGCTTATCTAAGCTTCACGCCGCGAGGTGACGAAGACGACACACTGGCAATGACGACGTATCCGAGTTCCTGGGTAGAGCGGTACTGTGCAAATCGGTACGACAGGATCGATCCGGTGATCTCCCGCTCGGTTACAACAACGCTTCCCTTCGCTTGGTCGGCTGACCGATTTGATGCAGGGCTGACCAACAGGCAAAAGGGGATTCTGGAAGAGGCCAGCGAGTTCAACATTCGACGTGGTGTCACGATTCCGATCCATGATCGTCAGGGTAAAGTTGCGACGCTCACGCTCGCTGCTGGCAATTCCCGTCCGGCGTTCGAAGCCCAAGTCGAGAAATACCGCCATCAGCTGCATCTCATTGCGATCTACTTGTATGCGCAATTGCGTGACGTAACGCCGTCGCCCACGTCATCACCTCGCCCATACCTGACACAGCGCGAGAGGGTCTGCCTGCAATGGGCAGCTCGCGGAAAGAGCGCCTTGGACACGGCTGAAATCATAAACGTCAGCCGACGAACGGTTGTCTTTCACACCCAGAATGCCAAGCGCAAGCTCGGAGTGGCGACCGTGCAACAGGCGGTCGCCAAGGGACTGGCGTACGACATCATCGGCATGTAGCTCGTACGTCGAGCGGTCCGAAGTGCCGCGACCTTGGAGTGGCGGCGCCTGGGCTTGCAGATGCGCGTCTTGATAGCGTCGCTCTCCGTAGCGTCGCTCTTCGATGTCACTTGGTGTCGCATCTGTTATCGTGTCGGTATCACCCGTTGTGGCCGCGTCGGTGCATAGCGCAGCATGTTCGCGAGCTGCTGACACCGACTTTAGGGCAGTCCCCAGACGCGGGATACCTGCAAAGGTAGACAGCTCGAGCTGATGTTGGCGCCGGGTCATACTCCAGCCTGACGGACGGCACGAGGACGCCAATGATACGAATTGTCACGAAGGACAATGCAGAACGCCACATCAGCGGTTTGTATCAAATGCATCGTCTTCGGAAGACGGTCTTCAAGGACCGGCTCGGTTGGGACGTCGTCGTAAGCGGCGAACTTGAGGTTGACGAATACGACGCCTTGCGGCCTCGCTATCTGCTCTCGATGGACAGACACGGCATCCTGAACGGTTGCGTCCGCCTTCTGCCGACGACCGGTCCGAATATGCTTCGCGATATCTTTGCGTCCCTTGTGACCAAGACAGCCGTGCCTCGCGGAGAGCGCGTGTGGGAAGCCAGTCGATTTGCAGTGAGCGGGAACACCGCCGGCACCCAATCGGGCATATCACAAGCGACCTACGATCTGCTGATCGGAGTTCTGAAGTTCAGCTTGTCGAACGGCATAGGCACGATCGCCTGTGTCGTCGACGTGCGTATGGAGCGAGTCCTGCGGCGGGCTGGCTGGCGACTCGAGCGCCTCGGCCCCGCGCGCCGAGTCGGCAACACCATCGCCATGGCCGGACAGCTTGACGTGTCTACACAAATCCTTCGACAGCTTGAAGCGCGCGTGTGCCTCGCGCACGCAGCCGCGGCCTGATCGTAGGCGCACGACTGAACTCATCCCCTAGTCGAGATCGGAGCACGAGACGTGAGTAACCCTTTCGATGATCAGGGCGGCACCTTCGTCGTCCTGCTCAATGACCAAGGTCAACATTCGCTCTGGCCAGCAGCTGCGGAGATTCCGGCCGGCTGGTCCGTGGTCTACGCGCAGAACAGCCGCCGGGCCTGCATCGACTACATCGACACAAATTGGACGGACATGCTTCCGAGAGCCTGCGCTGATAGCCATCCGGCATAGCCGCAGAATCGATCATCGATCATACGCTTAAGTATAGATGGGTTAGGGAAGCCGTGAACGCGATCAACGAATCTTCAGAGGTATTGCCACTCTCCGCGGCCCAGACGGGCATGTGGTTTGCGCAGAAATTCAGCTCGCTGGATTCGATATTCAATCTTGCGGAGTCCATAGAAATACACGGTTCGATTGATCCCCTGCTGTTCGAGGCGGCCTTGCGGCAAGCCGGGATGGAAGCGGAAACCGTGCGCGTGCGGTTCATCGAGCGAAGTGATGGAATTCGCCAGATGATTTCCCGCAGATTGGATACGACCTTTCCGTTCATCGACGTTAGCTCCGAACCTGACCCGCGGGCGGCGGCAGAAAGCTGGATGATGGCAGAGTTGACCCAACCGGTCGATCTGCTGACAGGGCCGCTTTGGACCTGCGCATTGTTCAAGGCCGCGGCGGATCACTATTTCTGGTATCATCGCAGCCATCACATCGTCATGGACGGTTTCACCGGCGGGCTCTTCGCCCGGCGCGTCGCCCAGATCTACACGGCGCTCACGGAGGGACGCGCTCCCGAACAAGGTACTTTCGGTCCTTTGGCGCTTCTACTCGAAGAAGAGACCGCGTATCGGAGCTCCGAACGATTTGCACGCGACCGCGAGTATTGGCTAAAGCACTTCGCCGATCGCCCGGTTGCGTTTAGTCTTGCCGATCAGCGAAGGCAAAATGTCGGTGGCCTTCTTCGTCAGACGACCCAACTCTGTGCTGAAAGCGTGAAGGCGCTGCGCGCAACGGCGCAGGCCAGCGGCGCAAGTCTCCCACAGATCATGATCGCCGCGGTCGCAGCCTATCTCTATCGCGTGACAGGTATTGGCGATTTGGTCGTTGGCCTGCCGGTTGCCGCCCGGCCCAAGGGACGGCTGCGGCGTGTTCCCGGCATGGTTGCCAACGCCGTGCCGCTACGTTTGGCGATGAGTCCAAGTATGAGCGCGACGGCGCTCATTCGCGATGTGGGAAGGCAGGTCCGCGAAGCGATTCGACACCAGTCCTACAGATACGAGGACCTCAGGCGGGACCTTAACCTGCTTTCCACCAACGGGCACCTTTTTACCACCGTCATCAATATCGAGCCATTCGACTACGACCTCCGCTTCGGCGGCCATTCCGCAACGACTCACAACCTCTCCAATGGCTCGGCCGACGACCTCGCGATTTTCGTCTACGACCGTGGTGATGGAAAAGGGATTCGAATTGATTTCGACGCCAATCCCGCCCTTTACACCTCGAAAGATCTCGCCTGTCACCAGCAACGTCTCGTGAGGTTGGTCGAGGCAATCGCACACGATCCCAGTCGGTCGATTGGCGCAATCGACATTCTCGACGCGGCGGAGCGGCGTCGGGTGCTGGCGGAGTGGAACCACACGGTTCGCGCGGTGCCGCCGACGACGTTGCCGTCTCTGATCGAGGCTCAGGTCGCGCGGCGTGGTGACGCCACTGCGCTGGTGTGTGAGGACACCACGCTCAGCTACGCTGTCCTCAACGCTCGCGCCAACCGGCTTGCGCATCTGCTGATCGCACAAGGCGCCGGTCCCGAGCAGATCGTCGCCCTTGCCCTGCCGCGCTCAGCCGACCTGATCGTCGGTCTGCTTGCCATCATCAAGAGCGGCGCCGCCTATCTGCCGCTCGATCCGGACTATCCCGCGCACCGCTTGGCCTTCATGCTAGCCGACGCTAGGCCGGTGTGCCTCGTCACCAGCAACGCCATTGTCGAGCGCCTGCCTGAGGCTGGCCCGCGCTTGGTGCTGGATCATCCCGACACCGCCGCCCTTCTTGCCCTCCAGCCCGACACCAACCCGCGCGACCAGGATCGCACCGCGCCGCTGACCCTGGTTAACTCCGCCTACGTCATCTACACCTCCGGCTCCACCGGAATCCCAAAAGGCGTCGTCGTCTCGCATGATGGTCTCTGCAATCACATGCTGTGGATGATGAGTGAATACCCGGTGGGTGAGGAGGATCAGGTTCTATCTCGAACATCGGTCAGCTTCGATGCCGCGGGTTGGGAGATCTGGCTGCCTCTGCTTTCAGGTTCTGCACTGAACGTTGCGCCAGCCCATATCGCGCGCGATCCGCAACAGTTGATCGACTATATCAAGCATCAAGGCATTACCGTTGCGCAGTTCGTGCCGTCGCTGCTTGCCGCGGCATCAGAACTCATCGGTCAAGCCGACACGCATTGCCTCACGCATGTCTTCGCCGGTGGTGAGGCGCTGCCTTCGAGTCTGGCAAGAGAACTGACGTCGGTCTGGAACGTCCGACTGGTCAATCTCTACGGTCCGACCGAGACGACGATCCAGGTGACGTCGTGGCCTTGGCAGCACGACGGTGATGATCAATTCGCGCCGATTGGGCGTCCGATCTGGAATACGCGGGTCTATGTCCTGGACGATGGCCTGCAGCCCGTGCCGGTCGGAGTGGCGGGCGAGCTCTATATCGCCGGCAGCTGTCTGGCGCGCGGCTACCTCAACCGCCCGGGCCTGACCGCCGAGCGTTTCGTTGCCGACCCGTTCGGACCGC
>JBARNF010000893.1:0-5201 GCA_049802835.1 Bradyrhizobium sp. | reverse complement strand
CGCCAGCGCCGCCATCACCCGCCGCGCCAGGGCGCGGTCCGGTGTCACCAGCGCGGCCGATTTGCCGAGATGGCGCGCCTCGCGCATAGCGATCGCGATCGCCAGCGCCTCCATCTCGGGATTGGGTGCGGCGACCACGGCGAGATTGTCCATCGCTTCTGCAATGTTGGCGGCGATGTCGAACTGGCGCAGTCGCTCGTGCCAGATCGCAGTGGCTTCCGACGGCCGCATCGCTTCCGAGATCAGCACCTCGCGGCCGCCGCGCCCCGTCGGCGCGAGCCTCACCACGTCGCGCCGCTCGAGGCCGAAGCGCTTCAGCAGCAGATGCATCGCATATTGCGGATGGTTGACGGCGGGCGGCGTCAGCATGCGCCCCGCCCGATCCCTGGCGCCGCCGATCGAGGTCCAGGCGGGTTCGTCGAGATCGGTGTCGAGCCCTGGCAGCACCACGGCGCCATGCGGCAGCTTCGCCACCGCCAGCAGGAATTTTGCGGTTGCCGGCATCGAACCGGTCGAGCCCGCCGCAATCACGGGTCCATCCGGATGCGTCGAGAGGCGCGTGGCCTCAGCCGATATCAGCAGATCGCGTCGGGCCGCGGGCTCGATGCGCTCGATCTCCGCAAGATAGGCCGGCCACGCGGTGCGGGCGATGCGCAGGAATTCGAGCGAATGCTGCCAGTAACGGTCGAGCTGATCCGGCACGAGATCGTCGAGCGCGTCCCATGACACGCCGCGCGTCACCATGTCGTCGATCAGCCGGGCCAGATCGCCGGCCAATGCGAGCGTCGAGGCGGGACCGCCGACGACCAGCGGAGCCGACACTGGCGTCTTGGCCCAGGCCGCAACCAGCCGCGCCAGAGTGAGCCGGCGCTGCAGCTCGTCGAGGCGTTCCGGCATGTCGAGCGGCGCCGTGCCCTGGAATGATTCGCTGTCCTCGGCGAAGGCGAGCTCGTCCTCGTCGATGTCGCCGAGCGCGACCAGCCGCGGCAGCACCGCGGCGTCGGTCTTCAGCTCGTCCAGGAACATTTCGCGCGCGACACGCAGGGAGCGCCGCGTCGGCAGATACAGCGTCGCGGTCGCAAGCCGGGCCGGATCGCTGCGTGCCTCGAAGCCGTCGACCAGCCGGCCGTCGATCAGCGCCGCGATCACGCTGCGCAGGAACGGGGCCGAGATGGGAACGGTGAAGACGCGCATGGCCTGCGATTCGCGGGGAGCTCAGGGCGTCTATATAGGGAGCGATCGGCCGCAGGTCATATCCGGGGTGTGGACGGGTGTTGATAGGTGCCTGTCGTGCGGGGCTGTCATGAGCTTCGGGTGGGCAGTTTGTCATGGCGCCCAGCGCCAGTTCCGGCTGGCATTTGCCGGTTGGACGACGTGAGATGATCACGCAACTTCCGCATATTCGCTGTCGTCCCGGGCAAGCCTTTGACAGCGCCAGCGCTGTCGGAGGCGCCGACCCGGGACCCATAGCCCCTGGCCGAAGTTTGTCGCGCGATGGTCATCGCTAGCTTTCGCAACACGCCCGCCGGTGGTTATGGATCCCGGCTCTGCGCCCCGGCCTCGCTGCGCGATGCCAGGGCTTGGCCGGGACGACACTGAATATGAGGCGGCCTTACCCCACCAGACATCGTCAGGCGTCAGCTTCCGTGAGCGCCTCATGCGTCCTCATCCCCGCGACGCCATCGCGTCCGGGTGATGCAAATCGTTCGCCCTCTTCCAAAGCAAGGGCGCAGGGAAGGCCGGGTGCCGACTAGCACCCGTGGCCCGCCTGCGAACAAAATGCAGGCGGCAGGAACCACAGGTTCAGCCGGAACGACCCGGCCCTCCCTGCGCGATGGCGTTACGGCTTATACGTCCTCTCCTCGGTGCGCCGGGCTTGTTGGCCACCGTCGCCGCGCGGTTCATCCGCCGCACGGCTTGGCATCAGCATCGGGATGCCGGGACCTTACGATTTCGCCGTCCTGCCCGGACCGTTCGTCCGCGCGCTAAGAGCACGCTGCGATCCTGACAGGCCATCGCATCCCGCGCTCAACGTTCGTGACGATCGCGATACGCCCCTCGCTGGCGAGGCGGGATGGCATGAAAGAACACGAATTCTGTAAAAACGAAAGAGGAATTTTTGGGGTGTGCGGGCTGACGAACGCGATCAGCTTGGAAAGACGAACGAAATCAATTTTCACGCGCAGGTGATTTCGCGCGATCATTTGCCAAGTGATGCCCGGCTCCCCGTCGCGATCGCGCAAATGCGGCGAGGTGCGTCGCCCGTCGGGCAGTCGACGATCCGAACCCTCAATCCCGATTGCTCGGCGTCTGAATGAAGCCCCGGTTCCACGTCGGGCTGATCAGGATCTCGTTGACGCAGACGCGAGGCGGCATGTTGGCGACGAAGGCGATGGTGCGGCCGAGATCCTCCGGCTGCAGCATCCTTGCCTGCTCCTCGGCGCTCGGCACCACCGGACGCTGTTCGAGGATGGGTGTGGCGACCTCGGCCGGCATCAGGCAGCAGGCGCGCAGGCCGTTGACGCATTCCTCCATGTTGAACGAGTGGGTCAGCGCCAGCACGGCATGCTTGGTCGAGGTGTAGGCCGGCCCCGGCATCTTGGAGACGTGGCGGCCGGCCCAGGACGAGACGTTGATGATGGCGCCGTCCTGCTGTGCGCGCATCGCCGGCAGCACCGCCTTCATGCAATACAGCACGCCGTTCAGGTTGATCTCGACCAGCTGGGTCCAGCCTTCCAGGGTCATGTCGTCCCAACGGCGTTTCGGGACGTTCACGCCGGCCGAGTTCACCAGGAGGTCGATGCGGCCGCGCCGCGCCAGGATGGCGTCGGCCGCGGCCTGCACGTCGGCAGCTTTGGCCACGTCGAGCGGGACGGCCTCGGCGGTGCCGCCGGCGGCGGTGATCCGGGCCACCACGACCTCGAGCGCGGCCTTGCGCCGGCCGGATACCACGACTGTCCAGCCCTCGGCCGCGAGCGCCAGCGCGCCAGCCTCGCCGATGCCGGTGCCGCCGCCGGTGATCCACGCGATCCGTTTCCCCTTGGTCATATCTTGGCGTCTCCCGTTGCCTTCGAAAGGCCGTTCTTGCTAATGCAGCCTCGATCAGAGACGGCAACCCAGGCGACTGCGACGTCACCGGTGCTGTCCGCCGTTCCGGCCCTTTGGTCGTCGTCGAGCATGATGTCCGGCGATGCCGTTGCCGGCGCGGTGCCTGCTCCAGGGGAATGTTGCATGAACCAAGCCGCCGACGCCAATCTGTTCTCCCGCCTGTTCGATCGCCTCGACGATCCCGGCCGCCTTGCGATCGAGACCCATGACGGTCAGCGCATCTCCTATGGCGACCTGATCGCGCGCGCGGGCCAGATGGCGAACGTGCTGGTTGCGCGCGGCGTCAGGCCGGGCGATCGCGTGGCGGCGCAGACCGAGAAGTCTGTCTCGGGTCTCGTGCTCTATCTCGCAACGGTACGCGCCGGCGGCGTCTATTTGCCGCTCAACACCGCTTATACGCTCAACGAGCTCGACTACTTCATCGGCGATGCCGAGCCGACGGTCGTGGTGTGCGATCCCGCCAAGGCCGAGGGCATCGGTGCGCTCGCGGCCAAGGTCGGCGCCAAGGTGGAAACGCTCGACGCCACAGGCAAGGGCTCGCTGACGGAGGCTGCCGACAAGGCCGACAGCGCGTTCACGACCGTGCCGCGCGGCGCGGATGACCTCGCTGCGATCCTCTACACGTCCGGCACCACGGGACGTTCAAAGGGCGCGATGCTGTCTCACGACAATCTCGCCTCGAACTCGCTGACCCTGATCGACTACTGGCGCTTCACCCAGGACGACGTGCTCATCCACGCGCTGCCGATCTATCACACCCACGGGCTGTTCGTGGCCAGCAACGTGACGCTGTTCGCGCGCGCGTCGATGATCTTCCTGCCCAAGCTCGATCCCGACCTGATCATCAATCTGATGGCGCGCGCCACCGTGCTGATGGGCGTGCCGACCTTCTACACCCGGCTTCTGCAGAACCCGCGTTTGTCGAAGGAGACGACCAGCCACATGCGGCTGTTCATCTCGGGCTCGGCGCCGCTGCTCGCTGATACGCATCGCGAGTGGTTCGCGCGCACCGGTCATGCGGTGCTCGAGCGCTACGGCATGACCGAGACCAACATGAACACGTCGAACCCGTACGAGGGCGAGCGCGTGCCCGGCGCGGTCGGTTTCCCGCTGCCCGGCGTTTCCGTGCGCGTCACTGATCCCGAAACGGCCAAGGAACTCGCGCGCGACGAGATCGGCATGATCGAGGTCAAGGGCCCGAACGTGTTCAAGGGCTATTGGCGCATGCCGGAGAAAACCAGGTCGGAATTCCGCGACGACGGCTACTTCATCACCGGCGACCTCGGCAAGATCGACACCCAGGGCTATGTCCACATCGTCGGACGCGGCAAGGATCTCGTGATCTCCGGCGGCTTCAACGTCTACCCGAAGGAGATCGAGAGCGAGATCGACGCGATGCCGGGCGTGGTGGAATCCGCCGTCATCGGCGTGCCGCATCCCGATTTCGGCGAGGGTGTCACTGCTGTCGTGGTGCGCCATCCCGGCGCCGATGTCAGCGAGGCGGGCGTCCTGAAGAGCCTCGACGGCCGGCTCGCCAAGTTCAAGATGCCCAAGCGCGTGTTCGTCGTCGACGAGCTGCCGCGCAACGCGATGAGCAAGGTGCAGAAGAACGTGCTGCGTGATCAGTACAAGGACCTCTACACGAAGTGACGAGCACGCAATGACTGGGCGGATGACACGCGAGCAGGCCGAGGCGATTCAGCGTCATCTGCTTGCGGCCTCGCGCGCGCTCGGACGTGCCGGGGCGGTCATCGCTGATCTCGGCGAAACCGATCGCAGAGCTCTCAGCGGCCGGCTCGCTGACGTCTCGTCGCAGCTCTATTTTGATCTGTTCGAATACATCAACGAACAGCATCCCGAGTTGACGGTGTGGCTGGAGTCCGTGCCGACGGCGCACGTGCTGAGCTGGGACGAGGTCAGGCTGCCGCCGGCGATCGCCGAGTCCGAGCTCGACGATCTCATCTTTTCGCTGTTGAAGCCGGGCTGGCAGAAGACCGCGATGATTCTTGCGATGGCGTCACGGCGCTGCGAGGAGCTTTCATTATCGCTCGACATCGTCGCGGCGCGGATCCGCGCCCAGGCGGAGGCCGGCC
>JBARNF010000892.1:0-1783 GCA_049802835.1 Bradyrhizobium sp. | reverse complement strand
GCTGATAGTAGGGGTCGACGTTGAACAAATTGTCGGCGACGTCCTCGATGATCTCCTTCAGGCGCGTGCCGGTCATGCCCATGCGATAGACCGCTGGATAGGTGATAGCGGTGGCGTTGGTGACGTCCTCGAACGTGATGTCCTGGCCCGGCATGACGCTGGTGCCCCAGCGGAAGCCTGGCGACAGCGCAATCTCCGCATCGCGCTCCTGCAGCAGCGCCTGGCAGATGAGATCGTCGAACGTGCCGTTGAAATTGCCGCGGCGGTACAGCAGCGTCTCGGTCCGTCCCACCGCGCGGCCGAGGTCGGCCGCAAACGGCTTGCGCACCTCGGCAATCTTGGCGGCCATCGCCGGGTCCGGCGTGATCACGTCCGAGAACAGCGGGATCAGCTTGTAGCGATAGGACTTGAGCTCGCCGTCCTTGACGTCGAGATCGAGCCGCGAGACGAACTTGCCCGAGGAGCCCGACGCGATCAGCAGCGTCTTGCCGACCTTGACGGCCTCGGGCAGCGCATCATGGGTGTGGCCCGTGAGAATGACGTCGAGCCCCTTGACGCGGCTTGCCAGCTTGCGGTCGACGTCGAAGCCGTTGTGGGACAGCAGCACCACGAGGCCGGCGCCGTCCTTGCGAGCCTTTTCGACCTGGGTCTGAACATCTTCCTCGCGCACGCCGAACGACCAGTTCGGAATCATCCAGCGCGGATTGGCGACCGGCGTATACGGGAAGGCCTGACCGAGCACCGCGATCTTGATGCCGCCGCGCTCGATCATCGTCGACGCTTCGAAGGCCGGCTCGTTCCACTCGGTGTCGCGGATGTTCAGGCCGAGGAACGGAAAGCCGAGCCCATCGACCGCCTGCTTGACGCGCTCGGTGCCGTAGGTGAACTCCCAGTGCCCGGTCATCGCATCCGGCTTCAGCAGGGCCATGCAGTCGATCATGTCCTGGCCGCGGGTCTGCAGCGACGACCATGACCCCTGCCAGGTGTCACCGCCGTCGAGCAGCACGACCTTGTCCCCGCGCTCGGCGCGGATGGCCTTGATGACGGTGGCGGCGCGGTCGAGCCCGCCGATGCGGCCATAGGTCTTGGCGAGTGCCTCGAAATCCTCCGAGGTCAGCGCATAGGCCGACGACGATCCCGGCGCGATACCGAAGCGGGCGAGGAAATCCTTGCCGGTGACATGCGGCGGCTGGCCCTTGGCGTCACCGACGCCGAGATTGGTCGACGGCTCGCGGAAATACAGCGGCATCAGTTGGCCGTGGATGTCGGTGACGTGCACCAAGGTGACATTGCCGACCGGATCGAACGCCAGAAGCTCCTTCTCGGTCAGCTTCTGCTGGGCGAGGGCCCGGGGCGTGCCGGCGAGGCCGGCGCCGCCCGTCAAGGCAGCCGCCGCCAATGCGACCTGAACGAATTCGCGACGCGATATCATGATGTGTCTTCCTTGTGTCCGCAGCTAGTTGCGGACCGACGGTGTCTCGACGGGCAGCCCAATGCCGCGCCAGGCGACATAGAGCTCGAGTGCGAGGAACTCGTCCGACAGCGGCTTGTAGGGCACGCCGCGAACGTCGAACATGCAGCCCTCGAAGCGTTCGTGCAGCGGGACCAGGCGCTGATCGCGCAGCCGGTAGGTCGGAAAACCGTTGGTCTGGCCCTGGCTGAGAAAATCGGCGCGCATGAACTTGCCGTTGTTCTTCTCGTGACAGGACGCGCAAGCGAGGTCGAGTTGGCCCGCCCGTGTGTAGTAGATCGCCTTGCCCTTCTCGAACCACGGCGACATCGG
>JBARNF010000891.1:0-3790 GCA_049802835.1 Bradyrhizobium sp. | reverse complement strand
GGTCATCGGCGTCGTGTCGAGTGCCAGCGTCTTTTCGATCTCATCCAGGAGATCGAAGGTGTCGCGGCTCTCGCGGTCCATCTTGTTGATGAAGGTGATGATCGGAATGTCGCGCAGGCGGCACACTTCGAACAGCTTGCGCGTGCGCGCCTCGATGCCCTTGGCGGCGTCGATCACCATGACGGCGGAGTCCACCGCGGTCAGCGTCCGGTAGGTGTCTTCAGAAAAGTCCTCGTGGCCCGGCGTGTCCAGCAGGTTGAAGACCAGCCCCTCGAACTCGAAGGTCATCACCGAGGTGACCACCGAGATGCCGCGCTCGCGCTCGATCTTCATCCAGTCCGAGCGGGTGTTGCGGCGCTCGCCCTTGGCCTTGACCTGGCCGGCGAGGTTGATGGCGCCGCCGAACAGCAGCAGCTTTTCGGTCAGCGTGGTCTTGCCGGCGTCCGGGTGCGAGATGATGGCAAAGGTGCGCCGGCGCGCCACCTCGTCGGACAAGGCGGTGCGGACGGGCTGTTCGGTCGTGACGGCGGAATCGGACATGAGGGGACGGGCGTCGTTTCGGGGCCAGAGAGCGTTGGATTTAACAGGAAAACGCGCGGGATCACGGCCATCGCGCGCCCTCCATATAGGGGTTTTGCACCGCAACTCCAACCGGCGAGTTGAACCTCGCCGGGGGCCCGGATCAGTGCCGCAGCACCGACACCAGCCAGAAGGTCAGCGCCGAGACGATCGCGGAGGCCGGAATCGTGAAGACCCAGGCATAGACGATCGATCCGGCCACGTTCCAGCGCACCGCGGAGGCCCGCCGGGCGGCGCCGACGCCGACGATCGCCCCGGTGATGGTGTGGGTGGTCGAGACGGGCACGCCGAGGAAGGTCGCCAGGAACAGGGTAATGGCGCCGCCGGTCTCGGCGCAGAAGCCCTGCATCGGGTTCAGCTTGGTGATGCGCAGGCCCATGGTCCGCACGATGCGCCAGCCTCCCATCAGGGTGCCCAGCGCCATCGCCGCCTGGCACGACAGCACGACCCAGAACGGCACCGTGAAATCACCGCCGAGATGCCCCTGCGAGTACAGCAGCACCGCGATGATCCCCATCGTCTTCTGCGCGTCGTTGCCGCCATGGCCGAGCGAATAGAGCGAGGCGGAGGCGAACTGCAGGATGCGGAAGGCGCGATCGACCGCGAATGGCGTCGAGCGCACCGAGGCCCAGGACACGATCGCGACCAGGATCATTGCCAGGACAAGTCCGACGAAGGGCGACAACACGATGGCAAGGATCGTCTTCGACAGCCCGCTCCAGACCGCGGCCGAGATGCCGGCCTTGGCGATCCCCGCCCCGACCAGCCCGCCGATCAGCGCGTGCGAGCTGGACGACGGAATGCCGGCCGCCCAGGTCACCAGGTTCCAGACGATGGCGCCGACCAGAGCTGCGAAGATCACCTGCGAATCGACGATCGCGGGATCGATGATGCCGGTGCCGATGGTCTGGGCGACGTGCAGGCCGAACACGCCGAAGGCCACGAAATTGAAGAAGGCGGCCCAGAAGACCGCATATTGCGGCCGCAGCACCCGGGTCGAGACGATGGTCGCAATCGAGTTGGCGGCGTCGTGCAGGCCATTCAGGAAGTCGAAGGCGAGCGCGACGCCGATCAGGCCGACCAGGATCGGGAGACCGAGGGGAGCATCCACGGCGCGGCCCCTAGACCTGTTCGATCATGATCGAATTGATCTCGTTGGCGACGTCGTCGAAGCGGTCGGCGACCTTCTCCAGATGGTCGTAGATCTCGGCCCCGACGATGAAGTCCATGGTGTTCGCGTTGCGGTGCTTGAGGAACAGCTCCTTGAGCCCGATGTCGTGGAGGTCGTCGACGCGGCCCTCGAGCTTGGTCATCTCCTCGGTAATCGCGGTGATCATCGGCACGTTCTGGCCGATCGCCTGCAACAGTGGCAGCGCCTTGCCGATCAGGTTGGCGCACTCGACCAGCAGCGTGCCCATCTCACGCATGGTCGGCTCGAACTCCTTGACCTCGAACAGCACCACCGCCTTGGACGTCTGCTGCATCTGGTCGATGGCGTCGTCCATCGAGGTGATCAGGTTCTTGATGTCGCCGCGGTCAAACGGCGTGATGAAGGTGCGGCGGACGGCGGTCAGCACCTCCCGGGTGATGTTGTCGGCCTCGTTCTCGAACTGGTTGACGCGCTGGCAATGGCGGAGAATGTCATCGCCGCCCTGCAGCATGTCCTGCAGCGCATGCGCGCCCTGGATCACCACCTTGTTGTGGCGGGTGAACAAATCGAAAAACCGCTCCTCCCGCGGGAGGACGGCACGAAACCAGTGCAACATGGGACGAGGTCCATCGATTCTGGAACGGGCCAGGGCCGGCCCGTCACAGAACTGTCATATCCCGGATCACGCCCCGGCAGAAGCGATGGCCGGATCATCCACCGGTTTCTGAGGATCGGTCGACGCTCTTGCGAATCAATGGCTTACAGGGAGCGTTTGAAGAGATGGGCGATTTCGCCGACCACGCCGCGGCGGAACGTCAGCACGCAGGCGACGAAGATGGTGCCCTGGATTACCGTCACCCACTGGCCGAAGCCGGCCAGATATTGCTGCATAGCGATGATCACGAACGCCCCGACCACCGGTCCGAACACGGTTCCGAGACCGCCAACCAGGGTCATCAGCACGATCTCGCCGGACATCGACCAGTGCACGTCGGTCAGCGAGGCGTTCTGGGCGACGAACACCTTCAGCGAGCCGGCGAAGCCGGCGATGGTGCCGGACAGGATGTAGGCGAGCAGCTTGTACTGGTCGGTCTTGTAGCCGAGCGAGATGGCGCGCTGCTCGTTCTCGCGGATCGACTTCAGGACCTCGCCGAACGGCGAATTGATGGTGCGGAAGATCAGCAGGAAGCCGGCGAGGAAGCCGACCAGAACGACGTAATACAGCGTGATCGGCTTCGACAGGTCGATGAAGCCGAACAGCTTGCCCTGCGGAATGCCCTGGATGCCGTCCTCGCCATGAGTGAACGGCGTCTGCAGATAGAGGAAGTACAGCAGTTGCGAGAGCGCCAGCGTGATCATCGAGAAGTAGATGCCCTGGCGGCGGATCGAGATGTAGCCGGTGATGATCGAGAGCACGAAGGCTCCCGCGATGCCTGTGAGGATGCCGAGCTCGGGCGGCAGTCCCCAGACCTTCAGCGCATGCGCGCTGCAATAGCCTGCCGTCCCCAGAAACATCGCGTGGCCGAATGACAACAGGCCGCCATAGCCGATCAGGAGGTTGAAGGCGCAGGCGAGCAGCGCGAAGCACAGCGCCTGCATCACGAAGAACGGATACAGCCCGGTGAAAGGCACCATGGCCAGCAGCGCTGCCATGATGACGAAGGCGATCATCTCGTCGCGCATCGCGCGCGGGGTGATCGGCAGGGTTTCGTCGGTGATCGATGTCATGTCAGGCCGCCCGTCCGGTCAGACCCGTTGGCTTCACCAGCAGCACCAGGACCATCAGAACGAAGACCACGGTGTTGGAAGCCTCGGGATAGATATATTTCGTCAGTCCCTCGATCACGCCGAGGGCGAAGCCGGTGATGATCGAGCCCATGATCGAGCCCATGCCGCCGATCACGACCACGGCGAACACGACGATGATGAGATCGGCGCCCATCAGCGGCCGGACCTGATTGATCGGCGCCGACAGCACGCCGGCGAGCGCGGCAAGGCCGACGCCGAGCCCGTAAGTGAGCGTGATCATGCGCGGCACGTTGATGCCGAACGCGCGCACCA
>JBARNF010000890.1:0-1885 GCA_049802835.1 Bradyrhizobium sp. | reverse complement strand
GCGTAGGTCCGCATGCCGGCCGCGCGCCCGTGATAGGTGCGCTCGTAGCCCAACAGCAGGCCGACGGCCGCCGCACCGATGAGATGCAATAGCAGAATGCCGTTCGTCGCCAGCTCCGCCTTCGACCAATAGGCCGCCAAATGCTCCATCATCCCGCCTCGATAGCGTTTGCGCGCGTGCCGTGGACTGTGCGGATCAAGTGCTAATTTCTGCTTGCAGAGACGGCGGCGGCGGCCGCGCCCAACTGCCGTCCAGGCGCGGACCGGCGACACTGCTCCGTAGTTCTTCGGCCTCCGCGCAGCCTGCCTCCAACTGCAAAGACAAGCGATATCGGACGCGCCCCGCCGCCGTAGCCGTCGCGCCCGCGCCGACTCATTGCCCCCGCACAGTCCCACTTCGGACGCAAACACTACCGATAACTATTTGCATCTAGGGGATGCCGGGGAGACGGGGCATGTCGATTACTGGGATGCGGTTAGTCGTGCTGTGTCTTGGCCTGCTCGCCTTGCCCGCCCTCGCCGCCGACAGGTCGACCAAGCCATATGCCCATGCGGCTGCCAGCAGGCCGACGGTGCTGCAAATGCTCGTGGCTGCGGTCAAACCGAAGGGCGCGCAGGCCGCCGCGGTTGCGCGAAAGCCGAAGTCCAGGCGCGCTGCTGCGCACAAGCCGAAGTCCAGGTACGCTGCTGCGCGCAAGCCGAAGTCTTCGCACGCAGCTGTGGCTGCGCAAAAACGCCAAGTCACGCCCGCCGCTGCCATGGCGGACAAGCTCAGCGCGTCGCCCGCCATGGCCGCGGCCGCGGAGACGACATCGGCGCCGCTGTCCGAGGCGGAGCTCGCAGCCAAGGGGCTGCAGCTGTTCAACGATACGAGCCTGTCGGCCGGCGACAAGGTCTCCTGCGCCACCTGCCACTTCTCGACCGGGCATACCAACAACAAGACCTATGTCGGCCTCGACGTCGTCGCCGACGGCGATCCCAATGGCCGCAATACCCCGACCCTGTGGGGCGTCGGCGAGCGCGCGGTGTTCGGCTGGGCCGGCCAGGCGGCGACGCTGGAGGACAGCATCCGCGGCATCATCGTCAACCGCATGAAGGGGCCGGAGCCGTCGAAGGAAACGCTGGCGGCGCTGATCAGCTATGTGCTCACGCTGAACTATCCGGCGAACTGGCAGGTCAAGGCGGACGGCACGCCGACGGCCGATGCGAGCGCGGCCGTGAAGCGCGGCTACGACCTCTATGTCGGCGATGGCGGCTGCGGCACCTGCCACCAGTTGCCGAGCTTCGACAAGAAGAGCCGCGACGATATCGGCACCGGCGGCAAGTTCAAGGTGCCGGCCTTGCACGCGGTGGCGTCGACCGCGCCGTACTTCCACGACGGCCGCACCGCCTCGCTGCGCGACGCGGTCAAGCTGATGTGGGAGTTCTATGCCAAGAAGTTGGAGTCGCGGCAGCCGACCGACACCGAACTGGACGATCTCACCGCCTATGTCAGCGCGCTCTGACATGAGGCGCCTGGATCGCATCGCCGCCGCGATGGTCATCGACCATCACGCGGCCATGCGACTGCCTCAGGCGCTGCGGATCTTGGCCGTGATCGTGGGCCTCATCTCGCAAGACGCGCCGCGGGCGGAGTCTCTGATCCCGCGCGGCGCGTCGCCTCAGATGTTGGCGCCGAGATCGGCGATGTCGTCGAACAGCACCGAGGTTGCCGACAACAGCCGCTCGATCTCGTCGGTCGCCTCGGCGACGGGCAGCGTCGCCGTGTCGATCACGAGCTCGGCGTCGAGCGGCGGCTCGTAGTCGGTGCCGATGCCGGTGAAGTTCTGCAGGCTTCCGGCGCGGGCCTTGGCGTAGTGCCCCTTGGGGTCGCGGCTCTCGCAGAT
>JBARNF010000889.1:0-17929 GCA_049802835.1 Bradyrhizobium sp. | reverse complement strand
GTCACCTGCGCCCAGCCCTGGGTGGCACAGAACAGCCCGAGCAGGCAGCCTTTGACGGCCAGCATCTTTGGTCCCTCGCGCCAGATCGAGACGCCGTAGGTCTTGCCGTCCTCGGCATTGTAGACCTCGCCCGCATAGCGGCCGTCGGCGTTCAGCTTCAATCCGAGCAGTATCTGATGGCCGAGCAGCAAACGGCTGCGTTTGGCCGGATCGGGGTGCAGCCGGTCCCGGAACGGCTGTCCCTTGGCATCGGCGGTCTCGTTCATCCAGACGATGTAGCCGCAGATGCGATCGGGCATTGCGCCGCAACGCTCGATGCGAACACGGGCACGCCCGTCTTCGGTGAGCCAGGTGCCGGCCGGATCATTGGCCGGGGCGGCGTGGCCGCGGCTTTCCGCCATCGACAGCAGCAGGCTGACGACGATGCGCAGGCAGACGCGCAGGACGAATCTCAATGTCATGTCCAGGGACCTCGTTGTCTCCAGGGCCTCGAGCCACGCACTCGCGCGGCGAGCTTGAAGTCGGTGACGGCTTCCCGGCACCTGCCCGTGCCCTCGATCCCAACGTTCGCAAACGAAGGTGCCGCGAGACGATGCGGCCGGCGGGATCGGAGCATTCGTCCGCATCGGCCGCTCACTTGAGCTGTGCGACCAGGGCATCGGCGCCCTTGTCGATCCCTGCTTCAGCGGCTGCGAGCGCGCCGACGCTGGCCTTGATGTCGTAGGGCGTGGGATACTGCTTGCTGACGAAGGCGTTCAGCAACCGCCCGTTCGCGGCATCGAAGATCTCCGTGACGTAGAACACCGATCCCGTCAGCAGCCCCTCGCCGTCACGCGCGCTCTGCACGCCGTTGTAGACGGCGCCCGCGAGATCGAAGCGCGAGGCCGTGCCGAGCACCGGCGTGTTGGTGACGACGCCGGTCAAGGTGAGCCGCACGCGCAGGGTGTTCGGGCCGCGCTGGTTGACGACCTGGAAGCGCGCCAAAAGGCTTTCCAGAAAGCGCGATCGCATGTAGGCGGCGAGCTTCACCTTGTCCTGCTCGGACATGTCGCCGAACTGGTGATCGCGGCCGCGATAGATCACGACCGGGTCGAGCATGACCCTGTCATAGCTGCGCCAGTCGGCCGATGCGGCGTAGCGGTAGGGCACGCGGCCCGACGAATCGGACGCGTTCGGCGCCAGATAGTGCGCCGATGCGACCTCGGAATAGGCCACCGGCGTCACCGTGTTGCAGCCGCCGCAAAGGCTCGCCATGGCCATTGCCGCAAGACCGGACGCCCGGGATCGAACCGTCATCTCCTTCTCCTCCGTCGCAGGGCTGTTGCGAAGCACAATCAGCGAGCCCAGTATTAAAACCGACCGGACGGTTTGTAAATGAGCTCGGTGAAGACGAGGTTAACGGCGATGGTGCGGCGCAACCGCATACCTCGGAAGGGGCGAAAGGCTTCCCTGCCCGATGAGTCGTCTGGTCAGGAGGTCAGCGCTCCCGGGGCGTTCCGGCCTGCTCGAATGCCGTCCATTGACCGTCGTCGAGCAGACGCGCGAACAGGCGATCCAGGTCCGGCTGCGGCAGCGGTGAAACCCGCAGCATCGCCATCAGCGCCAGCCCGCGCGCCGCTGCCCAGCGCAGCACGGCAAGGTCGGCGTCGCCGGCTTCGGCTCGGATTTCGGCCACCCGCTCGGCATCCTTGCTGCGAGCATCCGCCAGCAGGCTGGGATCCTGGGCGAGCGCCCCCAGCATGGCCTGCGCCACGGAATATTGCTGGGCGATCAGCTCGCGCGAGATCGATATCTGGGTGGCGAGTTCGGGCTGGCTGGTCGCTCCGCCCGCTTCGGCCCTGAACCTGTTGGCAAATTCGTTGAAATGCGTGAACTGCTGTTCAAGTAGAGCCTTAAGCACCGCTTCCTTGTTGGGAAACTGGTGCATCAGCCCGCCCTTGCTCAGCCCACTCTCGCGCGCGATGGCGTCCAGCGTCAGCCGCCCCGGACCATCCCGGGCGATGATGGTGAGGGCGGCGGTGAGGGCCGCCTTGCGCGACCGCTCGGAGCGTGAAGGGTTGTCCATCGGAGACTTGAGGTGCCGGGCGGCGCATCGGGTTGCGAGCAGGAGATGCCCCGACCCGGGGCTGCCCATGCCCCCTCATAGGCGAAAGGCACCCTCCCCTGTCAAGCCAAGCGCGGGGGTCGTCATATTGCCATCCGTCGGAACGATCTCCGCGGGATCCGATTGAAGGTATCGCTTTGCACGCGTGGGGACGCACGGCCGCCTCAACTGTGGCAACAACATTGTCACATCTCATGTACGACTCGCACCTGTCCCCAGAAGTTATTGGTGTTCCAACTTGATTTCCGGACCAGCTTTTGTTGCAATTGAGGCATTCCGGGGGATGATCGCCATGACGTGGAAGGAAGAGCGTGATGCGCTGATCGCGCAGACCATGGCCTTTGTGCAGTCGGTCACCGGCAAGCCGGCCGATTTCTCCCAGTTCGACCTACCTGTCATTCCGGCCCGCCCCCCAGTTACACCCCAGCAGGTCGTGACCGGGCGCGGCGTGCCCGCCGCAGCAGAGCGTCCATCCGCGGCCCCCGCGGACCCAAAGGGTCAGCGCGCGCAGGCCCAGGAGAGCGAACTCCGGGAAACCGCGGGCCGGCTGGACGCCGCCAGGACAGGTTCGCATCAGCCGGGGCCCCCGGTGCCTGGTCCGACCCGGGCAGCACCCGTCGCGCCGGAGCGCTTCACCAGCATCGCCTCGCAGCTCGACCTCCAGCGCGACATGCAGGCGGAAATCCGCTCGCGCGTCGCCCGCTTCCGCGCGCATCAGGAGCGCTTCAACCGTGAGCGCCAGGAATATTTCAGTGCGACACTAGCCCGGCTGAAGGCCTCCGCGACGGGCATCGCGTCTCCCGAGGAGTGAGTCGCTCGCGCCTCTTTCACGCGGTGGCTTTAGGCGGGACTCTCCAAGGACCACGCGCCGGCAGCTCACATCCAGACGCACAGCAGCGCCACATTGGCGACGCAGGCGAGCAGCAACCCCACGCTGAGCGTGAGCTGGATCCCCCCGCAAAAGATGTTGAGATCGGTTCCCATGGCTTAACCATCCGGCGATTCTGGCACCGGAGTCCCACGGATTCTTTTTCCAAAAATTTAGGACTCGTTTACGACTCGGCGGCGCCGAAAAGGCCGCTTTCCGGCCCAGAACATGCCTGTGTCTGGCTACACCCCGCGATCATCCTCGGTTCATCCTTCGCTTCTCTGGAGCTGTTTGGAATGCCCTACGCCCTGTTCTGCAACGATGCCAAATTGAGCAAGGCCTACCCGACCGAGGCGGACGTCTGGAGGCTGGCGCGGCAGAGCGGATTGGTGGTGGACGTCACGATCAGCGCAGGGCGATCGTCCGTCCATCTGCAGCTCGACAATGATTATGAGATCAGGGCCTGTTCCGCCGAGCCGGAGGAGGATCCCTGGCGCAATCGCGCCGATGCCGAGCAGGACTTCAACATCCCGTTCTCGGCCTGAGGGATCGGGCGAGGCTGCGCCCTTCCCTCGCGATTTGACAATCGGCGTCGCGCTGTGAGCCGAGACCGCCGGACAGTCGGGCGATCAATGCGCCGATGCGAGATCCAGCCCGCATCGATACGTTCACAAACTGAAACTTATGAGACGGCCCGCTCGGAGCGACAGATCCACTCTCAGCGGGCAGCCGCAGCCGCCCGCATGGATGGTCGCCATGAAGCCCGCCTCTACGGCGTCGCCGTCGCCAGCGATACGGTTTCGGACGGAAGTGCGACACAGGCGCGCTTGCGGCTGACACCGCGGATTGCACCGGTCACCTTCAGCACCTTCCCCGACGGGCAGACCGCGGTTTGCACCAGCGCGACCTCGTAGGGGGCCAGCATCAACGGTTCGGACTTCAGAATGGTCTGGGCGGAGCACGGCAAAACAGCCGCCGACAACAACAGCACGGACACCAAGATACGCATGTGGGATGATCCATCAAACCGGCGAACTCATAATACCAAGTGATGGCGAAAGTTTCACGAAGGTTTGAAAATATTTTTGCACGGCGTGAGCCAACCTGAAACCACGTTGACCAGGACGAACAGATAGCAAGACGCCCGCGCCGGAGGGCGCGGGCGGTTTCCAATTCTGGCCTGAACAGATCACCGCCGGCATCGGGCGCCTACCGTCAGGTCGGCGCGCCGGATCGGCGTCTGCCGGCTCAGTACTTGCTGGCGACCGGACCACCCCAGCCAAAGCGGTAATTCACGCCGAGCTTGACCGTATGCTCGTCGCTGTTGAAGCGGCTGCCCACGACCGGAGCCGGACCACCCGTGAAGGTGGTATTGCCGAAATTGTAGTACTGGTACTCGGCTTTGGCCGACCAGCTCGGTGCGAACATGTATTCCAGGCCGGCGCCGACCGTATAGCCGTCCTTGGCATTGCCGCTGGTGGTGAAGCCGGCGGGCACGCCGGCCACGTTCACGCCGAGACCATTGCCGTCGCGCCAGGCATAACCGCCCTTCGCGTAGACCAGAGCCGGTCCCCAGGTGTAGCCGAGGCGGCCGGTCACGGAGCCGAGCTGGTTGGCGCCGGTGGACGTCACGACGGTTGCGCCCGGGAAGCCGAAATTGGTCGTGTTGCGGTCCATCCAGCTGTACTGGGCCTCGATGCCCAGCACCCAGTTCGGTGCGAACTGGTAATCGAAGCCGCCCTGGACACCACCAAGGAAGCGGCCGCTGTTGCCCTCGAGGCTGTTGTTGCCGGCGAAGGCGCCGCCGAGGTGACCGCCGATGTAGAAGCCGGTCCAGTTATAGATCGCCTGCGGCGGGGTGTAGACGGGCGCCTTGGTGTAGGTGCGCGCGGGCATGTCGGCGGCGAACGCCGGGGCAGCCAAAGCGGTCAAAGCCACTGCACTTAAAAAAAAGCGTTTCATGGGACGTCCCCGTTATTCGTTTGCGACATCTAGTGAACAACATGGCCGCATTTGGGTTGCCCGATGGCGGTGACGCAGCTGTGATTGTTCAGCGCGTGTCACCAGTGAGCAACAAAGGCCTTTTGTTCCATAGGCTTCCCGAATATTCCGTGAAGCTTTTGCGCCTCGCCCGATATTTGGTCGCTGTGAGGCGGCAAAGCGTTTGCACCCATCCCTCAATTGTGATCGGGCGAGCTGGTTGGCAACCCGTTGCGGCGATGTGGCAGGTCTTCGAAGTGGCAGGTCTTCGAAGTTGGCGGTGCTCGCCGCCTGTCAGCTAGCGCGTCAGGCTGGCGATCTCGGGAAAAGCGCCATAGGTCGCTCCGGCGCAGAGCTCGCCGGCGTCCTCCATCAGGCGGTCGAACCGGCCATCGACATAGACTGCCGCCCGCTCCTTCGCCGGGCGATAGCTGCCGTCGGATTCACGCGCCGCATAGCGCAGACAGCTGACGTAACGCAGGCGGCCGCCGACCGTCCGCTGCACGGGCTCGGCCACGACGCCATCACGCACGCCCACGGGATTGTTCAGGTAGGTCCTGAGATAGGCCAGGAGCTCGGCGCGATAGTTTGGCGGGAAAGGCTGGTTCGTGACACCGCGATCGTCCGTATAGGAGATGCCGCGACTGTCCTCGCTCATGAACGCGCCGGGGCCACCGCTCGCGCAGCTCGCCAGCAGCAGTGCCAGCCCGGCCGCCGGCCACCAGCTCATTTTCCCCATCCCCACGGCGCTCAACTCTGAAAGACCTCTCCTTCGGTCGCTTCTAACCTAAAGCCGACAGCCAGGGAAATCAGTCCACCTCACACTCCCGTCAAGCGGCTGCCGCCGGTGGCACTGGTGCCGCCGGCGGCAAGACGAATCGACGATCGGCTCTGCTCGGCCGATCAGCCGCGGCGGGTCGCCGGCGGGGTGACACGCTTGACGCTCACCTTCTTGTGTCCGGTCGCGTTGAAGCTGACCTTGGTCAGCGCCGGCTTCGTCACCGCGGCGTGGGATACCTTCACGTTGTGGTGATGGCGGAGATGCGCGACGTGCCGATGCGTGTGGCGGAGCAGCGAAGCGTGCGGCTTGCTCTTCGACTTGCCGACGGTCGGCTTCATCTCGTTGGTCTTGTCGCCGACCTGCGCCCCACCTTCGGTCTTGGCCGCGTCGGACTTGCTCGCACCGGACTTGACCGTATCGGTCTTCGCGGTCCCCGTGGTCTGGATGGACTTCGCGGAAGAGTCGGTTTTTGCAGGACCAGCGGCGAACGCAGGCGCAGCCAGGATCGAAGCGGCGAGCAGCGTAACGGACATTGTCTTCAGCATGGTCGTCTCCGTGATGTGAAGATCTGGAGGTACCATCCAGTCCGGATGGGCTCGTGATCATGGAAACGACGATAGGGAACCGGCACTGAACCCACCCTGAAGTAAAGTGAGGCTTTCAGTTCATCGACATGAAGGGATAGTCATCGAGATGACTAGCCTGTCACCATGTGGCCCGTATAATGCGCCGATCGCGGCGCAAAATCCGCGCAAATGACCGGGAATATTTCGCAGCTGCGGAAGTTCTTCTCCGCATGCAGTCACCTGCTGGATCGACAACTCGGGAGATACGAATGAAAAAGTCTGCGATCAGGATTGCCACGCTGGCGCTGTTCTCGATGGCCGTGGCCTCCGGGCCGCTGCTTCTGTCGAAGGCCTATGCCGCGGGCAGCGATACTCCATCCGCGCCGCCGGCGTCGGATTCGTCCAAGAAGAAGAAGGACAAGAGCTCGAGCATCGAAGATCCGAAGTTCCTGGCTGCCTACCGCACGGCCTACACCTCGATCTATGATCGCGGCGACTATGCCACCGCGATCGAGCAGTTGAAGGCACTGAACCGCGAGGACGTCGCCGACGTCGCCAATCTGATCGGCTACTCCTACAGGAAGCTCGGCAACTACCAGGCCTCAAAGCAGTACTATGAGCAGGCCCTGGCCGACGATCCGAACCACGTGCGCACCTGGCAGTATTATGGCCTGTGGCAGCTCGAACAGGGCAACCGCGAGCAGGCCAAGTATCACCTCGACAAGGTGGCACAGCTCGCCGGCACCAACAGCACCGAATATCGGTCGCTCGCCGACGCGCTCGAGAAGCAGCCGGGCACCGGCCTCGTCTACTGACGACGCGATCGGACACGTCCGATCTGAAGATTCTCTCTGCAGAATCCTGGCGCAACCCGAAAGGGTTGCGCCATTCTTTTTGGTTGGAGCTTCGCCCGGGAGAACGTACCCCCCCCCGGAAGAACTGTCCCCGCATGTCGCTTACGCTCATGCGGGCTACTGACTATTGTCCGCCGCCGGTCCTCCGCTCATGATGGCACCTCGGCGCACGACCGTTCGCGCCATTCAACGGGAGGCGTCCTCGTGGAGCCCTGGCTTGGCGCAGCTCTCAATTATGTCCGCGATTGGCTGGCGTTTCAGGTCGAGGTCTCCGGGCAGCCCGGCTGCATCCTGGCGATCGCCCACCGCGGCGAGATCGTCCTGGAGGCGGCCTTTGGCCATGCCAATCTCGACACCGGCGAGAAGCTGACGCCGCGGCATCGCTTCCGCATCGCCTCCCACACCAAGGCCTTCACCGCCGCCGGTATCATGCGCCTGCGCGAGCAGAAGCGATTGAAGCTCGACGACGCCGTCGGACAATACGTCAAGGATCTGCATCCGGACGTCGCCACGGCCACCCTCAGCCAGTTGCTCTCGCATACGGCGGGGCTGATCCGCGACGGCAAGGATTCCGGCCAGTTCACCGACGGCCGGTCTTATCTCGACAAGCACGAGCTGCTGGCCGAGCTCAGACTGCCGCCCGTGATCGATCCGAACAGCCGCTTCAAATATTCCAACCATGGCTATGGCCTGCTCGGCCTCGTCATCGAGGCGATCACCGGAGAGCCCTACCCCGTCTGGCTGCAGCGCGAGATCATTTCGCCGCTGGGCCTGCGCGAGACCACGGCCGACATGACGCTGCTCGGCAAGGGCGTCCCGTTCGCGCGCGGCCATTCGCGCACCGTGCCGGTCGGACGCCGCGTGGTGATTCCCGGCGACAATCCAACCCACGCCATCATGGCCGCAGCTGGCGCGGTCGCGACCGCCGCGGACACCGCACGCTTCTTCGCCCAGCTCGCACCGAACGCCAGGAAGAGCCTGCTGTCGGTCGCGAGCCGCCGCGAAATGATCCGCAGTCAATGGCGTGTCCCGCAGGATGCCGAAGAGGTCCACTATGGTCTGGCGCTGATGAGCGGCACCACCGCCGGCTTCGACTGGTTCGGCCATGGCGGCGGCTTCCAGGGCTACATCTCGCGGACATCGGTGATTCCGGCACGGGAGATCGCGATCACGGTGCTGACCAACGCCGTCGATGGCTGGGCCCCGGGCTGGGCCAATGGCGTCAAGTTCATCCTGCAGGCGTTTGCGAGCCATGGCGCGCCGTCCCGCAAGACGCGCGACTGGACCGGGCGCTGGTGGACGCTGTGGGGCGCCGTCGATCTCGTGCCCTTCGGCGAGCAGGTGATGGTGGCCAATCCGACCTTCATCAACCCGTTCCTGGACGCGACGCGGATCGAGGTGACCGGACGCGACACCGGGCGCATCACGCAGGCCACCGGCTATGCCAGCCACGGCGAATCCGTCCGGCGCATACGCACCAAATCCGGCGTCAGCGAGATCTGGCTCGCCGGCGCCCGGGTCCGGCCCGAGCGGGTCGTACGGGCAGAGATGGAACGGAAGTATCCGGAGGGCCGCCGCAAGACGCGATCGTAGCAGCGGTGATTGATGAAGATCCGGAGCAGGCAGCGAAGACGGCCCCCCTGCAGGCGCCGACACGTCACACCAAGGTCGGCGCCCCCCGCTACGTTACGGAGAGTGTTGGAGGATAGGACTGATCAAATCATAGACAAACA
This sequence comes from Bradyrhizobium sp., assembly GCA_049802835.1. GTDB lineage: Bacteria > Pseudomonadota > Alphaproteobacteria > Rhizobiales > Xanthobacteraceae > Bradyrhizobium. The sequence goes on along the minus strand of JBARNF010000889.1, from coordinate 9,043 downwards.
AATCCCGTCCCGAGCAAGACCCAGGAGAAGCTCTGCAAAACGGGACAACAGATTCCGTTTATTTAGACGCCGCCAGAATACATTCGGCGTTGTAGGGGAGTGGGATGTCCCTTCGCTGGCTTTGCGCCAGCCTCTTTCTTTTCGAAGAACTTCTCGCGTGCCGCCTTTGCCTTCTCCTCGAACTCCTTCTTGAGGAGCTCCTCCGCCTTCTTTTCGGGTTGGTCGGGACCGGCGTATGTTATCTTGGGCATGGCAGCCTCGAAGTCTGTGTCAGGAAAGCTCAGCACGGCATGGATTTACGGCAGGTTTAAGCGGCGCGCTCCGGCGCAATGACCTCTTCCAGCTCGACAACGGCGGCACCGTTCTGACGTTGCACCCGCAGAACGCGATATCTCGTCGCCGTATGGAATAGAATTTCGTCTTCACCGAGCATATCGGAATATCCTCCTAAAACGCGGCCGCTTCGCGACAGGATTGTAAAAGTCATGTTGCCGTCGAAGGCCTTGTCCTCGTCCTGGCTCGTGCTGGTAAACCCCGGCCAATCCACGATCGCACCCACGGTATATTTCGCCAGGTCTTTCGAGAGGTCATCCGACATGTAGCCGCGATGAACGGCGCCAATGTAGACCGGTAATTTCTGCAGTGCACTATTCAAGATTCGTGCAAACTCACGAACCGCGGTCGACGGATGGCCGCTCCACAGCTCGCTGTTGATCTGCTGGTACCATCGGGAATGGTCGGTCGTGTAGATCCAGATTGCAAGCCGATCGCCGGCGCTCAGGCCCGCGCGATCAGTGCCATCGACAAGGCGGGCCCGGGAGCAGCAGTCGATATAGGTATGCCAGTTGCCCAAGAATTGGACAAAGACACCCTCCAGGCGCAAATCGCCATCAATTGGATGTGAAATCGCCACCAAATCGCCGCCCCCAGGAGCCGGATAAGATCACGGTCACAAGCTCTCTACAACCCAGGATCGTCGCGGATATCAGACCGCGCTTGCTATGATAGAGCGAGTCGCACAGCGGGTCATGTGATCCTGATAACACAGCGTGTCTGAATCTGCCCGCCGGGTCGGTCGGGACCTTGCCGAAGGTTCGCAGTCCGGTGCGTTGCCCCATTGACGCACTTCCCTACTTCATCAGCGCCTCGGCCTCTCCGCGAAAGGCTTTGCGCGCCTCGTCGCGGGAATAGAACATGTGCCCGCCCGGATAGACCACGAGCTTGACCCGCGGCGGCCGCGCGAAGGCCGGCAGCTGGTCGAGCAGGATCTTCGAGCCGTAATAGGGCGTGGCGAGATCGAACAGGCCGTGCCCGACCAGGAGCTTGAGCTTGGGATCGAGCGCCAGGATCTGCCGGAGCTCGCCGGTGGATTCCGGCGGGCTGATGCCGCGGCCGAAATCCCAGTTCATGTTCACGGCCCCGCTCAACAGCTCATAGGAGCCGTCCGGACGCCAGCTCAGCTTGCGCGTCGTCAGCTCGACCGCGGCGCTGGTGAGCGGTGCGGTCAGCACGTCGCCGGACGGGTCCGAGCCGCGCGAACGGCTCGCATCGGGATAGGGATCGAGGCCCAGCACCGAGCCGTCGTAGCGGCCGGTGATGCGGCCGTTCTTGCGGTCGAACTCACGGCGAAACTCCGAGACGCCGAAGCGGCCGGCGAGCCTGCGGCTGACCGCCTGGTCGATCCCGGTCAGGCTCGCGACCTGGTCGGCGATCCGGTTGGTGGCGTCGCGATCGGCCTCGCCCTTCACCAGGTCAAGCAGGAAATCACCGCTGGCGTAACGCTCGACATCGGCGAGGTCGGCGCGTGTCACTGGCCCCTTCATCTGCTTCGCGACGGCGGCGAAGCTCGGCAGGCTCGCGACATATTGCATCAGGCTCGAGCCCGAATAGTCGCGAAAATCCATCAGCGGCGACAGCAGGATCAGGCCGCTAATGCCGATGCCCTGGTCATGCTGCAGATTGTTGACGATCTTCGGCCCGCGAATGCCGCCATAGCTTTCGGCGGTGATGAATTTCGGCGACGCGAGACGGTCGTGCTTCTCCAGCCAGCGGCGTACCACCAGCGACAGCGCGCGTACGTCGCCATCGACCGAGAAGAACCGCTTGCGGACATCGTCGCCGGTGGCGACGAAGCGGCTGTAGCCGGTGCCGACGGGATCGACGAACACGAGATCCGTGAAGTCGAGCCAGGTGTCGGCATTGGGCATCAGCTCCTGCTGCGACGACGGCGTCACGCTGGCCGCATCGATTCCGATCCGCCACGGCCCGGCATTGCCGAGCTGCAGATAGGCTGACGACGCGCCCGGCCCGCCATTGAAGAAGAAGGTCACCGGACGGCTGCCGCGCTCGGTGCCGTCGAGCTGATACGACGTATACGCAATGTCGGCCTGCGGCTCGCCCTTGCCGTCGAACAGGCGGATCGAACCCGCGGTCGCTGTGAACGACAGCGTGCGCCCCGGCAATTCAAGCCTGTGCGTGGTGGTGGAATCGGCCGGTAGCTTGTGCTGCTCGGCCGTCGACGACGTTGGAGTGCTGGCGGCGCGGGTGCCGGCCGCGCCGGGGCGCGGTGCAGAGGAAGCGCCCTGCTCCTGCGCCGCCGGCGCATCCTGCGCGCGCACGGCCTGGCCTGTGACCAGCGCCGTCAGAGCCAAGGCAACCTGCAGAGCAACCTGCAAGGCAACCAGACGCGGCCTCACGGCGGACGCCTTCAAACCTGCCATCAACTCACTCCTCTGCCCGCGTCGGGCGCGCACGGGTCGAACGCACTGCCCTCTGTACCGCATGAACCGCGGCGCACCCACAACCTCAACCAACTCTTCCGTGATCCACGTCACATCGGGGCGCGTGCCTGATCACGCCAGTTGTGCTATGGGCTCGAACCTCTCGATCCCGTCCGACGTCCTATCCATGGGACAAAAGGCGCGCCGCCGGGTGCGATCACGGAGCACATCATGAAATTCCCGACGTTCATCGTCGCAGCCCTGACCGGGCTCGCCGCACCGGCGGTTGTTGAGCCGCCGGCGGCCTGGGCCGGGCCGCCGGCTGCCCTGGTCGAGGACGTCCAGGGCGAGGTGGCCGGCGCCGACCTGATGGATTATGTCGCGCCGGGCCAGGTGATCAAGCTCGGCCCTGACGGTGCCGTGGTCATGAGCTACCTGAAATCGTGCCGGCGCGAGACCGTGAGCGGCTCCGGCAGCGTCACGGTGGGGCTAGGCGAAAGCAAGGTCGACGGCGCCACGCTCAAGAGCGACATCGTCAATTGCGACGCCAGCCACGCCCAGGCGGCGACACGCGAGACCAGCGAGGTCGCGGCGACGATCGTGCGCAGCCTCGGTCCGGACAGCGCGCCGGTGGCTCAAGCCGTCATCTACGGCGCCTCGCCGATCGTCGAAGCCAGGGGACGCGGCACACTGGTCGTCGAGCGGCTCGACCAGCCCGGCGAGCGCCAGCAGGTCGAGCTGTCTGGCCGGCAGTTCAAGGGACGCTTCTATGATTTCGCCGGCACCAACCATCCGCTGACCCCGGGCGGCACCTATATCGCGAGCTTCGGACCCGCCCGTCTCGTTTTCAAGGTCGACGCCCAGGCCAAGGCCGGCCCGGGCCCCGCGGTCGGGCGATTGATCCGACTCAACTGAAGCTGAAAGCAGTTGTCGGTGGCAATCGGACGCCGGACGCGCGACGCGCTTGCGGTCGTCGCCATTGCGCTGGCGAGCGCGGGGTTGTTCGTCTCGCCGGCCTTCGAGCGCGGCCGCGGCCTGTCGCTCGATGCGCTCACGTGGCTGCGCTTCGAGACGTTCGGCAACCTGCACGATGCCGCGGACAGTCCGGCGGTCGTCGTCGCCATCGACGAGGAAAGCTACCAGACGCCGCCGTTCAAGGGCTCGCCGCTATTGACCTGGACCGGCGAGATCGGCCGCGTGCTCACAGCCGTTCTCGATGGCGGCGCCAAGGTCGTCGGCTTCGACATGGTGTTCCAGACCTCGATCGAGCAGTCCGAGATTCCGCTCGGTGACAGCACGCTCGGCGAGAAGACGCACGGTTTCGACCGCGACTTTCTGCGCGCGCTGGCCTCCGCAGCCGCCGGCGGCAAGGTGGTGCTGGGCGAGATCTTCAGCGAGCAGCCGATCCTGCCGGCACCGGGACAGCGCGTTGCCGTGCGCCAGCAGCAGAACCTGCGCCCGCTCAACACCTACACCGACAGTGACGATGTCGTCCGCCGCCATCCGCTGACGCTCGGCGTCGACGGCAAGGCGGTTCCGAGCATGGCGCTCGAGCTGGCGGCGCGCGCGCGCGGCACCACGCCTGTGATCGCTCCCGAGGGCGTGGCGCTCGGCGACTATGACGTGCCCAGCAGCGTGCCCGGCACGATGAGCTTGAATTTCACCGGCGGCGCGGACGACGTCCCGACCTATTCCTTCGCCGATCTGCGTGCCTGTGCCATCAACGGCAACAAGGACTATTTCCGACGCGAGTTCGCCGGCAAGGTCGTCCTGATCGGCACCGTCGGCATCGAGGACCGCAGGCTGACATCGAAGCGCTTCGCGACCCGCGCCGAGGGCGCACGGCGGCCGCGTTGCGTGCTGGCGGAACGCAAGCTGACCGAGACGTTCGCACGCAGCACGATCGCTGGCGTCTACATCCATGCCACCGCGGTGAACAATCTCGTCAGGCAGGAGGCCGCGATCGAGCTCGGACGCTTCGCCGTCTTCGCTATCGCCGCGATGATGGCGCTCTCGGCTGCGCTGCTGGCCCGGCTGCTGCGGCCAGCCTCCGCAGCGACGATCCTCGCCGGGCTCGGCCTGCTCTACACGGGCCTTGCAACCGCCCTCTTCAATCATGCCCACGTGCTGCCATTGACCGAACCGCTGGCGGCAGGCGTGCTCGCGCTGGCCGCTATGACCGGCTATCGCTTCATGGTCTCGGACAAGGATCGCCGGCTGCTGCAGAAGAGCTTTGCCTACTATCTCGCGCCGCACGAGATCGACCGCATGCTCGCCTCGCGCCGGCTGCCGCAGCTCGGCGGCGAGACCCGCGAGGTCACCGTGTTCTTCTCCGACATTGAGGGCTTCTCGCGCATCGCCGAGCAGATGTCGCCGGAGCAGCTGATGGCGCTGACCAACGAATATCTGTCGGCGATGACGGACGTCATCGAGAGCCATGACGGCTACGTCGACAAATACATCGGCGACTCCGTGGTTGCGGTGTTCGGCGCACCGCTCGACGATCCCGATCACGCGCGGAGCGCCGCACGCGCGGCACTGGACTGCAAGGCAAAGCTCGCCGAGCTCAACCGCTCGTCCACGGCGTTTCAGGGCATCAAGGTCGCGCAGCGCATCGGCATCAACAGCGGCGCGGCGCTGGTCGGCAATTTCGGCTCGCAGCGCCGCTTCAACTATTCCGTGATGAGCGATGCCGTGAACGTTGCCTCGCGGCTCGAAGGCGCCAACAAGTTCTACGGCACCACGATCATCGCCTCCGACAGCACGGTGGCGCTCGCCGGCGACGAATTCGCATGGCGCGAGCTCGACACGATCCGGGTCAAGGGCCGCGAGCAGCAGCTCAAGATCTACGAGCTGCACGGCCGCGCCGCCGAGCTTTCGCCCCGGGAACAGGCCCTGCTCACCGGCTACGCGGCGGGCCTCGCGCATTGGCGAGCCGGCGAGCTGCCGCAGGCAGCCGATCGTTTTTCGCAGGGCGCGCGGGACGATGCTCCCAGCGATCTATTCGCACAGAGAGCGGCGGCGGCCCTCGAGGGCGGGTCCGCCGCCTGGGATCCGGTGCGCAGCCTGCAGGAAAAATGACGCCGTCATGACGGCGGCCTCATCCGCCCATTTCCGGGCGACATCGGCCCTCATCCCGGCCCCATTGCCCCACCATACCGGCCGCGATGGACAAGCACGGCCAAGGTCGGCTAGACGACACGGCGCCTTCAATCGGCCAACCGACCAGCGAGCCTGCGACGCATGACCACGCCCAAGCGATATGAGCGGATCGCCTTCGTCGCGAGTTCGAGTGCCGAGGCCCAGGCGGCACTGACGCAGCTGAGCGCGCTGTACGGCAATTCCGATCCGGATCTGGCCGACGTGGTGGTGGCGCTCGGCGGCGACGGCCTCATGCTGCAGACCCTGCACGATCACATGCGCTCGGGAAAGCCGATCTACGGCATGCATCGCGGCACGGTCGGTTTTCTGATGAACGAGTTCAGCACGATCGACCTGCATGGGCGGCTCGGCGCGGCGCAGGAATCGGTGATCCATCCGCTGTTGATGCGGGCGACCGACGCCGCTGGCGTCGTTCACATCCATCACGCCATCAACGAGGTCTACCTGTTCCGCCAGACCGCGCAGACCGCGCGCCTGCGCATCATGATCGATGAGCGCGAGCGAATGCCGGAGCTGATCGCCGACGGCGTGCTGGTGGCCACGCCCGCAGGCTCCACCGCCTATAATCTCTCGGTGCAGGGCCCGATCCTGCCGATCAACGCAGCGCTTCTGGCGCTGACGCCGATCAGCGCATTCCGGCCGCGGCGCTGGCGCGGAGCTCTGCTCCCGAACACCGCCTATGTCATCGTCGAGGTGCTCGAAGGCGACAAGCGCCCGGTCGCGGCGGTGGCCGACCATGACGAGGTCCGCAACGTCCAGCGCGTCGAGGTGCTCTCGGACAAGACGATCTCGATGCGGATGCTGTTCGATGCCGGCCACAGCCTGGAAGAACGGATCCTGAGCGAGCAGTTCGGCTACTGAGATCAGCCGCTTTTTCGGCCCCCTGCAGCTGCGCGCAACGTTTTGTTAACCTGCGGCTCCGTATGGTTAATGCAGGTTGACCGTGTTCACCGGTGATCCGCTCAGGCCGGCCAAATGTACCGCATCGACTTCAACAAGCTGCGTTTCCTCGTCTGCGACGACAACCCGCACATGCGCCGCATCCTGCGCACGCTGCTGCATTCGTTCGGCGCGCGCGAGGTCAATGAGGCCGAAGACGGCGCGACCGCGCTCGAGATGTACACTCATTTCTCGCCGGACATCGTCATCACCGATTGGGCGATGCCGATCTTCGACGGACTGGAGCTCGCGCAGATGATCCGCCAGCCGGAAGCTAAGGGCAATCCCTACGCGCCGATCATCATGCTGACCGGTCATTCGGAGAAGCGCCGCGTCACCGTCGCGCGCGATGCCGGCGTGACCGAATTCCTGGCCAAGCCGATCTCGGCGAAGGGCCTGTATCAGCGCATCCTCAACGTGGTCGCCAATCCGCGCCCCTTCATCAAGACCAAGACCTATTTCGGACCGGATCGACGCCGCAACACCAACACCGCCTATATCGGTCCCGAGCGCCGTGTCGGCGGCGAGGCCGAAATCTACCAGCAGCCGTCTCTTCTGGATAAAGCGCGCTCCGCGGTTTAGGGGCGGAGCGGTGAGCGTCCGTTAACGCAATCCGGGGATCGGCGCCCAGTGCGCACGGATCCTCGGCTATGAGATCCGGACCCACTTTCTGAAGTTCGCAGTCAGTCAGAGCGCGTTGGTCGACATTCCGCAGGACATCAAGATGGCGAAACAGAAAGCCCCGGCGATCCAGGTCAAGACCTACGCCTCGCATGACGTCATCACCCAGCCCAATCCGCTGAAGAAAGTGCTGCATCGGGTCAGCGACAAGGATCCCGATGATCCGATTGCGCGCGCGGAAGCCGCTCTTGCGGACCTCTCGGGCGAGTTCAAGTCCTGGATGGACACCGAATCCGGTCGTCTGTCGAAGGCCTACGCCACCGTCCTGAAGAACGATTTCGACGATACGGCCTGCGAGGAGATGTTTCGGGCCGCCCACGACATCAAGGGCGACGCCGCGACCTTCGGCTATCCCGCGGCCGCTGAAGTCGCCGACAGCCTATGCCGCATCATCGAACATGCCCCCGATCTCGAAAAAGTGCCGGCCGAGCTGTTCGAGCATCACGTCAACGCCATCCAGGCGATCGTGCACGACCACACGAAATACGACAGCGCGACCGTGGCGGGCGAATTGAGCCGCCGGCTGCGCCGCGTCGCCGACGACTATCTCGTCCAGGTCAACCGCAACCGGCCAGAGCATCTCGAAGCGATCCTGGCCCCGAGCCTGGTGCCGGGCGACCAGCCCTGATCCTTCCTGCGCAGACCCCCGCATGTCGCTTTCGCCGAAGTCCGCTGGGCTTCGGCTGACGCTCATGCGGGCTACGGGACCGTCATTGCCGCTGCACACGCGCGCAACCTGCGCCGATCGATGGCGACCACGAGGCTAGGCCGCAATCAACCCGAACTCCAGGCCCGCCACGAAATCCTCCGCCATCACCTCGTCGCAGAACTCGCGGGCCTCGTCGCGCGCGGATTCGGTGGCGAAGCGGCGCAGAAGGATCAAGAGCGGCTCGGCAGAATCGCGATCGGTCGTGCAATGCGTCAGCACCCGCTCGACCATCTTGCGGCGCAGGATGGCCGCTCCGCTCAAGGTATCGGCAAAGCCGTTTTCGCGGCAGACGTCGAGCGCGATCCTGAAGGCATCGAAGGTGGTCTCGGGAATGCCCGCCTTGCGCAGCAGCCCCTGCAGGCTGGCGCGGCCGCGATCGTTGAGCAGACCCGACACCCGCGCCCGCGGCATGTCGGCGAGCTCCGACAGCGCGATTTCGAACAACTCGATATTGCCTGACAACAGCGCGCGGAGGATCAGGCCGGCAGTCAGCTGCGACGTCGCGCGCAGATGCTGGACCAGTCCGCGCAGCTCCTCGCCGCGCGAGCGCGCCGCGATCGTGATGGTCGAACGGTCGCGCGCTTCGCCGGTGATGCGCCCGGCCCGGTCGGCGCTGAGCCAGTTCCTGGCCACCACGAACTGCGCCAGCGTCTCGGAGAGCTTGTCGACCAGCGCCGCGCGCGTCGCGGCCGGCAGATCATCCAGCACCAGCATGGCTTCGCGAATCGCGGCGAGATGACCGTGGCGCTCGACGATGCGGTCCCAGGAGAACGGTGCAAGATCGGCATAGGCATTCTCGATCAGCTCGAGCGCGGCCGCCGGGCTGCCGACC
>JBARNF010000888.1:0-3216 GCA_049802835.1 Bradyrhizobium sp. | reverse complement strand
GGTGCTCGTGGCGCTGGCGGTCGCTGCGGGCGCGGCGGCGTGGGTCGGTGCTGACGGCGAACGGGCGCCGACGGCAGCCGCCGCTTTGCCGACCGCGAACACCCCGTCGATGTCCTTTGAAACCCGTTTCGCGCCGGCCTCGGCCTCGGCGTCGGCCTATTCCGAAAAAGACGCCGTTCGCGCGCTGGACCGGTTCGCATCGCGCGGCATGGACCGGCAGCTGCTCGACGCCCGCGCCGCCCTGGTGAAGGGCATGGAGGCGCGCGATCCGAGCGGGCGCGATCTCGCCAACAGCGATTGGCGGCCGACCCTGACGGAAGGCAGCGCGGTCACGATGCCCGCACCCGGCGTGCCGCTGCCGCGTCCGCGTCCGTCGGTGGCCGGCCTGCCGACCAGCCTGGTCTCGGCCAGTGCGACCGAAGCGGTCGGGCGCGTCGACGATCGTTCGATTCTGCAGAAGCTGTCGGATCTGCTGCCGAGCCCGACCAGGTTCGCCTCGCTCGGGCCGGACAGCGGTATCGTGCGCGCCGACATCGATCTCGGCGCGCTCGGCTATGACCGCCAGACCGCAGTCTACGACATCAAGGCGAAGATGGTCTATCTGCCTTCGGGCCTCGGGCTCGAAGCCCATTCCGGCATGGGCAACCTCCGCGACGACCCCGAGCACGTCAATCAGCGCATGGTCGGCGCAACGCCGCCGGCGACCTACGAACTCAAGCCGCGCGAAAGACTGTTTCACGGCGTGCGCGCCCTGCGCATGACCGCGGTGGAGGGGTCGGCGCTCGGCCGTGTCGGGCTTCTGACCCACAGCTATATGCTGGGTCCCGAGGGCGACTCGAACGGCTGCGTCTCGATCAAGAATTACGATCGCTTCCTGAAGGCGTATGATGACGGCGAGATCAACCGACTCGTTGTCGTCGTCGGGCTCGAGGCGGGCACCCCGACGCGGACCGCGCAGAAGGCAGAGTGACATCTTGTTGCTGGGCCTGTGCGCGACCACGGCGATCCCGCCCGTCGCATCTTCCGGAAGGGCCCCATGAACGATCCCGCAAACTCGGAAACGCGTCTGCGTACCACCTTCAACATCAAGGTGAACGGCAAACCGTTCGTGATTTCGACGGTCGGACAGGCGCATCAGTTCCTCACCAGCCTCAACGCCGTCGAATGGATGGAGTTCAAGTCGCTGCATGATCAGGCCATGGCGGCGCTGCAAGCCGCGGCCGACAGCGCGATCATGACGGTCCAGGCCACCAACGCCGTGCGCACGCTGTTCGTCAGCGCGAAACTGTTGTGACGCATCGAACCTCCCCTCCCGCGGTGTCATCGTCCGGCTTGCCGCCTTCGCTGAAGCAGTGACCAATCGAGACGCCGCGGCGCACTGGATGCCCCGCCTGCGCGAGGCATGACGGCTGAGGTTGAAGCTGCTCGCTTGCCATCCGGCCATGGTCTCGCGCTCTCGCGACGCTGATGCGTCCGAGTGATCCATCAGTCGGGCCCTCCGGATAGAAGAGGGCGCGGGGAATGCCGGGATGCTGGCCGCAACCCATGGCCCGCCTGCAGAAAAAAGCAGGCGGCAGTCACCACAGGTTCAGCCGGACATCCGGCATTCCCCGCGCGATGGGCTTAACGGCTGCTTCGCGTTCTCCCCGGTGCGCCGGGCTTTCTGGTCACCGTTTTGCGCATGATGCTTCCGCACCAGCGCGGCATCAGCGTCGGGATGCCAGGACCACGCGACTTGACCGTACGCGACGGCAGCGTTCGTCGGCGCAAGATGCGCTGCGCTGCCATCGCGTCCACCGCTCCTCCCGCTCCACGTCCGTGACGACCGCGATACGCCCCTCTTGTGAGCGAGAGATGACGAGACAAAAGCACTGAATCCGATTTAGGAAAAGCGGAAAATTTTCGCCGGCAGGACTGGACAGGCCAAATCAGCTTGATACGTCAGGAGAAAATCGTTTCTGCGCGCATCACCATTTCGGCCGGATCGAACTCCGGATGTTACGTCGTCAGGGAAGAATGCGCACTGATTTGCCCGACGGGCAGCGCGATTGTTCTTTTGATGTTTGATGTCTTGGACGAGAGACTTGAACGAGAGTCTCGGCTCGATCGCATGACGTCGCTGCTGTTAGTTGTCGCGCGCCGGTCGATGGTGATTGACAGAGGGACGTGCACGATCGGTAATGACAGCTGCCGCGACAGCGATGCGGCTCCACTCCTGAATGGAGACCTGTCGCGCATTGCCTGCGCCTGGCCTCGAAGCCTAGGCCGCATCCAAGACCGCGGTGGGCATTCGCGTCCAGGCCGCCGAGTAGGGCAGGGAGCGATGCTGTTGAGCGGGCTCACCAACTCGCTGGATGTCTTGGCCCTGGAGACCTAGGCTCCAGGAATGGCACGTCAGGCGCTCGCGACGGCACCGGCCGAGGTGCCTGCGCCAACGGATGCCGGCGCGCTGCGGCCGGTGCTGGAACTCGCCAATATCTCGCTGTCGTTCGGCGGTCTCGCCGCCCTCCGCGACGTCGATCCTGACGTTGCGGAGGGCGAGATCCGCGCGGTGATCGGCCCCAATGGTTCGGCAAGTATTCGTTGGTGAACGTCAGCGGCCTCTGCCGGCCCGACGCCGGCGAGGTGTGGCCCGATGATCACGCGTTCCGCCAGGTGCCGACGGTACGGAGGGGCAGGGCAAGGCAAGGGGATCGGCTATGACGGCGTGTCGCCGGTCTGTCTGATCGGCCTCGGCGCGACGTGGGAGGGGCTCGCGCGCGGCATGCTCAACGTGGTGCTCGCGCACACCACCGGCTTCGTCCACAAGGACCGAAACAAGAGTCTGTCGGATGATCAGGCGATCCGGCGGGAGCTCGGCGCCGCCAAGGTGCTGGTGCTGCGGCCGCGGCGTTAGTCGGCCAATGCGACGGCATCGAGCGCGCTCTCCTCGCGCTCGGCTTTCGCAGCCTGCTCCTGATCGGCCGTGTTGGCCGCCTCGAGAGTCTCGAAATCGTCTTCGGCGATCTCCTGCACCTCGGAGCCGGCGGTCTCGACCGCTTCGGCCGCGAGTTCCGCGGCCACGATCGCCTCCGGCCCGGCATCGCCGGCGACCGGCTCAGCAAACATGTTGGGCGCGGGAACGGTGGTGGCGACGAACGGGCGCGGCGTCGGCTTGTACCAGGACGAGAACTTCTCGGTCAGGCTTGCTTCGAACGCGGCGAGCGGATGGCTGTT
>JBARNF010000887.1:0-3379 GCA_049802835.1 Bradyrhizobium sp. | reverse complement strand
CCCCTCACCCCGACCCTCTCCCCGCAAGCGGAGAGAGGGAGAAGAGCGTCAAAGCCCCAGCACCGCCTTGGCGATGATGTTGCGCTGGATCTCGTTCGAGCCGCCGTAGATCGAGACCTTGCGGTTGTTGAAGTAGCTCGGCGCGATCTGCGCGGTCCAATCCATCGTCTCGTTGCTGTCGTCGTCGCCATGGACGTCGTAGGGCGCAGCGAACGGACCGATCACCTCCATCAGGAGCTCGGTCGTGGTCTGCTGGATTTCCGAGCCCTTGATCTTCAGCACCGAGGACGCCGGATTGGGCTTGCCCTTGCCGTGCTTGCCTTCATCCGCGACGACGCGCAGCTGCGTCAGCTCCAGCGCCTTGAGCTCGACCTCGCACGCCGTCAGCTTCTCGCGGAACGACGGGTCCTCCAGCACCGGACGGCCGCCGGATTCGATCTTGGCGGCGAGCTCCTTGATGCGGCGGATGCGCTCCTTGGAGACGCCGACGCGGGCGATGCCGGTGCGCTCATTGCCGAGCAGGAATTTGGCGTAGTCCCAGCCCTTGTTTTCCTCACCGATCAGGTTCTCGATGGGCACCTCGACGTCGTCGAAGAACACTTCGTTGACCTCGAGGCCGCCGTCGATGGTCTGGATCGGGCGCACAGTGACGCCCTTCGACTTCATGCTGAAGACGATGAAGGAGATGCCCATCTGCTTCTTCGCCGCGGGATCGGTGCGGCATAGGCAGAAGATCATGTCGGCATGTTGCGCGAGGGTGGTCCAGGTCTTCTGGCCGTTGATGATCCACTTGTCGCCGCGGCGCTCGGCCTTGGTCTTCAGCGAGGCGAGGTCGGAGCCCGAGCCCGGCTCGGAGAAGCCCTGGCACCACCAGTCGTCGACACTGGCGATGCGCGGCAGATACTTCTTTTTCTGCTCCTCGCTGCCGAAGGTGTAGATGACCGGGCCGACCATGCTGACGCCGAAGGCGAGCGGCTGCGGCGCCGGATAGGCCTGCAGCTCCTCGTTGAAGATGTAGTGCTGCACCGAGGTCCAGCCGGTGCCGCCATACTCGACCGGCCAGTGCGACACGCCCCAGCCCTTGTCGTTGAGGATGCGCCACCAGGTCACCATCTCGTCCTTCGACAGATGGCGGCCCTCGATCATCTTGCGCCGGGTTTCCGGCGGCACCTTGTCCTTGAAGAACTGCCTGACATCCTCGCGGAACGCCTGCTCTTCCCTAGTGAATGCAAGATCCATCGGATCCTCCCGTTTGTATCTCGATCGTTCGTCTCGCTCCGCTGTCGTCCCTGCGAAAGCAGGGACCCATAACCACCGGCCGTCCTTGGCGGGCACAGGCGTCTGCCAGAATGCCTCAAGCAACATCACGCGGTATGGGTCCCGGGTCTGCGCCCGCGAGCGCTGTTGCGCTCGCAGGCTTGCCCGGGACGACAGTTGTGGGAAATCCCGCGCGAGTTGCGCGCGGGATGATGGTCATTTGTTACTGCAGCACCTCGAACAGGCCGGCGGCGCCCATGCCGCCGCCGACGCACATCGTGACGACGGCATACTTCACCTTGCGGCGGCGGCCTTCGATCAGCGCGTGGCCTGTCAGGCGTGCACCCGACATGCCGTAGGGATGACCGACAGCGATGGCGCCGCCATCGACGTTGATCTTGTCGGGGTCGATGCCGAGCTTGTCGCGGCAATAGAGCACCTGCACCGCGAACGCCTCATTGAGCTCCCACAGGCCGATGTCGTCGACGGTGAGGCCGTGGCGCTTCAGGAGACGCGGCACGGCGAACACCGGGCCGATGCCCATCTCGTCGGGCTCGCAGCCATGCGAGACGAAGCCGCGGAAGATGCCGAGCGGCTGCAGGCCGCGCTTGGCCGCGTTGGCATCGCTCATGATCACGCAGGCCGAGGCACCGTCGGACAGCTGGCTGGCATTGCCGGCCGTGACCGAGAAACCGTCGCCGCGCACCGCCTTCAGGCCGGCGAGACCTTCAGCCGTCGTTTCGGGGCGCGGACCTTCGTCCTGCGCCAAGGTCACGTCCTTGAACGAGATGGTGCCGGTGGCCTTGTCGGTGACCGCCATCTTGGTGGTGATCGGCGCCAGCTCGTCGTTGAACTTGCCGCCCTGCTGTGCGGCCGCGGTGCGACGCTGGCTCTCCAGCGCATATTCGTCCTGCCGCTCGCGCGAGATGCCGTAGCGCTTGGCCACGATCTCGGCGGTGTCGATCATCGGCATGTAGACGTCGCCCTTGATCTCGAGCAGCGCCGGATCCGTGGCCTGGAAGCTGTTCATCTTGTCGTTCTGCACGAGGCTGATCGATTCACCGCCGCCGCCGACCGCGATCTCGACGCCGTCGAAAATCACCGAGCGCGCCGCGAGCGCAATCGCCTGCAGGCCGGAGGCGCACTGGCGGTCGATGGTGGTACCGCCGACCGACGCCGGGAGACCTGCCCGCAGCAGCGCCTTGCGCGCGATGTTGCCGCCGGTCGAGCCCTGCTGCAGGGCTGCGCCCATCACGACGTCCTCGATCTCGGCCGGATCGACCTTGGCGCGCTTGACGGCCTCGCCGATGGCGTGGCCGAGCAGCGTCGCGCCGCCGGTGGCATTGAGCGCGCCGCGATAGGCTTTGCCGATCGGCGTGCGGGCGGTGGAAACGATGACGGCATCGGTCATGGGCGACCTCCTGTTGTTGTTACTGATGTTTGACGTGAGACGTGGATGACTTCTGCTGGCGCAATTCGTGACGCGACAGCTTGCCGACCGGCGTGCGCGGCAGCTCGTCGACGAACTCAAGCGCAGCGGGCAGCTCGTGCTTGCCGAGCTTGCCGGTGAGGAATGCGCGGAGATCGTCGACCGGGAACGGCGCGGCGCCATCGCGCAGCTTGATGAAGGCCTTGGCGGCCTCGCCGCGATAGGCGTCGGGAATGCCGATCACGATCACCTCCTGCACCGCCGGGTGGGTGTAGATCGCCTGCTCGATCATCTGCGGATAGACGTTGAAACCGCCCGAGATGATCATGTCCTTCTTGCGGTCGACGAGGAAGAAGAATCCGTCGGCATCGACATAGCCGATGTCGCCGGTCAGGAAGCGGTCGCCGACGAAGGACTGCGCCGTCTCCTCCGGCCTGTTCCAATAGCCCTTGGTGACGTTCGGTCCCTTGACCCGGATTTCACCGACCTCGTTCGCGCCGAGCACTCTCGCCGGATCCTCAAGCGACACCACGTCCATCTCGATGCCGGGTAGCGCTATTCCGATCGAGCCCGGCTTGTCCGGCCCCTCCTTGGGATGGCTGGTGCCGGGCGAGCAGGTCTCGGTCATGCCCCAGCCGCTCTTGAGCTTCATGCCGACGCGGCGCTCCAGGATGCGCGCGACCTCGACCGGCA
>JBARNF010000886.1:0-6621 GCA_049802835.1 Bradyrhizobium sp. | reverse complement strand
CCGCTGCCCGGCCGGGCTATCGCATCGTCATCAACGGACAGCAGGTGACCAAGGACGGCACCAGTGCGGCGACGCCGCTATGGGCCGCGCTGCTGGCGATGGCCAATGCCGGGCGCGCCAGCCCGGTCGGCTTCGTCAATCCGGCGCTCTATTCCGATCCGGCGCTGTGTCGCGCCATCACGCAAGGCGACAATCGCGTCGAGGGCCGCGGCTATGATGCCGGCCCGGGCTGGAACGCGTGCACCGGCCTCGGCGTGCCCAGGGGTGCCGATATCATTGCAGCGCTCGCCGCCGGGCCGGTGGCGTAACGCGGCAGTCGATAGGGAGCTGATCAGGGCCGGGCCTCCAGCATCTGCAGCACGGACTCGCCGGTCCTGCGGGTGTGATCGGCGAGGCTTTGTGCGAAGCCGGCCGCGTCGCGGCCGCGCAGCAGCGCCATGAACGCCTCGTGCTCCCGGATCGATTCGTCCCAGCGGCGCGCGTCGTAATTGGCCACCGCGCGGGCGCGAAACACGCTGGCGTGCAGCGTGCTCCACATGTTGAACAGGACATGGTTGCCTGCAAGCCGTGTGATCTCGGTATGGATCTGCTGGTTGAGCCGGAAATAGGCGGCGCGCTCGGCCGCCCGATGCAGCGCGATCAGCTCGGCATGCATGGCGTCGAGCTTCGCGATGTCATCGGCCGTTGCACGCGTCGCAGCGGCGTGGCCGGCGGCGGCATCGAGCGCCACCATCACGTCGAAGATCTCGGCGATCTCGCGGGCATCGATCGGCGTCACCACCGGCGTGCGATGCGGCCGCAGCTCGATCAGGCCTTCGGCCGCGAGGATCTTGAACGCCTCGCGCAGCGGCGTGCGCGAGACGCCGAAGGTCTCGCACAGCATCCGCTCGGGCAGGGGAGCACCGGCCGCGAGCTCGCCGTCGATGATCATCTCACGCAGCTTGGCGACGAGCTGGTCGTGCAGCGACAGGCGCTCCAGCGGCCGCTTCGAATGGTCGGACGACAGCTTCAGCCGCGCCGGCTTGAAGCGCGTCTTCAATCTGGGCCGTGGTGCCGGTGTGGTCATAACAGCTGCGGCGGCTCCGCTGTGAGATGCCTGTGTGAGATGCCTGAAATTCGGGCGATACGCCCGCAGATCAGGCAAATCTTCCGACTTTCGACGCGCTATTTCATATTGATTTCATTGTAAAAAATCAACATTGCATATCATATCCAATTGGCATGTGGCTTGCTGATGGGTGGTCAGAGCCCATGAACCGACCTGCCCTGGAGATGGACGTGAAACGCTTTCTGCTCCCCATTCTTGCCCTGCTCGTGCTGGCGCTGCCCACCCTCAGCTTTGCCGAGGACGCGCCGAAGATCAAACTCGGCTACGCCAAATGCGCGCATTGCACGCCGATGTCGCTGACGCCGCAATTCGCCGAGGGCGTCGCGATCGACGCGGTCAGCTTCAACACCGGCACGGATGCGCTGACGGCGCTGGTCTCGAAGAACATCGACGTCGCCCAGGTGACCTATCTGCACTACGCCATCGCGCTCGACAAAGGTTTCGACGTCGTCGCCATCTCCGGCCAGGTCAATGGGGGCTCGGCGATCCTGCTCGGCAACGATCTCGACGTTGCGCAGGGCGACTGGAGCGCGCTGAAGGCGCTGATTGCCAAATACAAGGCCGACGGCAAGCCGTTCCGCGTCGCCGCTTCGCGCGGCAATGCGCAGGACATCCACATGCGCGGCGCCTTCGCCAAGCAGGGCATCGACATCAACAAGGACGTGCAGTTCATCAACATCCCCAACCCGTCCGACCATCTGCAGGCACTGCGCCGCGGCGAGGTCGAGCTGATCTGCACCGTCGAGCCGTTCGCGACCCAGATCATGCAGGCCAAGGCGGCGAAGTTCTTCGGCTTCCCCTATGACCAGGCCGCCGGCAAGCTGACCAATTTGATCCTGACCCGCTCCGACGTCATCGCGTCCAATCCGAAGGCGCTGGAAGGCGTGGTGCGCGCGGTTGTGAAGGTCGATGCCCACATCGCCGCCGACAAGCCGGCGCTGATCGAGGTCATCTCCAAGGTCACCGGCCTCGACAAGGCGATCGCGTCAGGCGCGGTCGAGAACCTCGATCCCGATCCGAAGATGTACCGCGCCTCCGCGCTCGCCATCGCCACCATGATGCGTGACCTGAAATACATCAACTCGGACGTCACGGCCGCCGTCGAGAAGAACCTCGACTACCGCTTCCTGGAAGCCGCGACCGGCAAGCCGAAGTCCGAGCTCGGCTACTGAGATGGCCGCGCTCGCCCAGCTCCGCAAGCTCGATCGCTATTTGGTACCCGTGCTCGTGCTGGCGGGCTGGGAGGTGTTCTCGCGTTCCGGCACGCTGCCGGCAGCGTTGCTGCCGGCGCCGTCGACGGTGCTGTGGGCGTGGGCGGACTGGCTGATCGGCACCGACGGCAACACCCAGACCTACAGCGCCCACTGGCTCGCCGACATGCTGGCGAGCCTGTCGCGCGTCGCGGCGGGCTTTGCCATCGCCACCACGCTCGGCGTCGCCATTGGGGTCGCCATCGGCTGGTCGCGCAAGATCGAGGTCGTGATCGAGCCGACCCTGCAGATGCTCCGGCCGATCCCGCCGGTGTCGTGGATTCCGCTCGCCATCATCTGGTTCGGCATCGCCAACAAGCCGGCGATCTTCCTGGTGTTCCTCGGCGCCTTCTTCCCGATCCTGCTCAACACCATCCATGGCGTGAAGACCTGCGACCGCAATCTCATTCGCGCCGGCGCCATGGTCGGCGGCAGCGAGCGCAAGCTGCTGCGCTACATCGTCGTGCCCGCCGCGCTGCCCAGCATCTTTGCAGGTTTGCGCATCGGCATCGGCTCGGCCTGGATGCTGACGGTGACGGCCGAGATGGTCGCGGTGAAGAGCGGGCTCGGCTACGTGCTGTGGGATTCCTATTATTTCCTGCGCTACGATCTGGTGCTGGCGGCGATGGCGAGCATCGGCCTGCTCGGCTTCTGCAGCGATCTCTTGATCCGCATCGTGATGGCGCGCGTGCTGCACTGGCAGCGCAACACCACCTTGCGCGGCGGAGAGTGAGCCATGGCGACGATCGACATCAGCAGCGTCTCCAAGATCTTCACTGACAGGAAGCGCAACGCCGAGGTGACGGCGCTGGCCGACATCAGCCTCGGCATCGCGCGCAACGAGTTCGTCTGCCTGCTCGGCCCCTCCGGCTGCGGCAAGTCGACGCTGCTCAACATGATCGCCGGCTTCGAGCAGCCGAGCGCAGGCACCGTCACCGTCGACGGCCGGCCGGTCACCGCGCCCGGCGCCGATCGCGGCGTCGTATTCCAGCACGCCAACCTGATGCCATGGCTGCCGGTGTGGGAGAACGTCGCCTTTCATCTGCTGCTCGGTGGCGGCCAGAAGGCCGAGCGCCGCGCGCGGGCGCAGGTCTATATCGACATGGTCGGGCTCACCGGCTTCGAGAACCATTACCCGTCCGAGCTGTCCGGCGGCATGAACCAGCGCGTCGGCATTGCGCGGGCGCTGCTGATGAATCCGCAGGTCATCCTGATGGACGAGCCATTCGGCGCGCTCGACGAGCAGACCCGCATGGACATGCAGACCGAGCTGGTGCGGATCTGGCAGCAGCACCAGGGCACGATCGTGTTCGTCACCCATGGCATCGACGAGGCGCTGACGCTCGGCACCCATGTCGCCGTCATGAGCGCGCGCCCCGGCCGCATCGTCGAGATCATTCCGATCGATCTGCCGCGCCCGCGGGATATCACGAGCCCGCAGTTCAACGCGCTGAAGCGGCATATCCTGGCGCTGCTGCGCGGGGAGCGGGCGGAGCAGGTGTGATGCGGGCCCGATCCCTCTCATCCAAACGCCGGATGTTAGACCCAAGCCATCGCAACGACGGCAGTGCGCCCCCTCTCCCGCTTGCGGGGGAGGGCAGGGGTGGGGGCGCCACACGGCAGACTGCCCGTGAGGAGAGATTTCCCCCACCCGTATCGCATCTTCGATGCGATACGACCTTCCCCGCAGGCGGGGGAGGTTTTCCCGCCCGCCACGTGCGATCGCATCGCTTGGCATAAGGTGAGCCACTCATGACCAAACGAACCCTCCTCGGCATGCTCACACCTTCGTCGAACACGGCGCTGGAGCCGATCACCTCGGCGATGGTCGCGGGCCTGCCGAACGTGTCAGCGCATTTCTCGCGTTTCAAGGTCACCGAGATCGCGCTGTCGACCGACGCGCTGGCGCAGTTCGACACGAGCAACATCCTGCGCGCGGCGGAGCTCTTGGCGCATGCCAAGGTCGACGTCATCGGCTGGAACGGGACGTCCTCGGGCTGGCTCGGCTTCGACGCCGACGTGAAGCTGTGCGAGCAGATCACGGCGGCGACCGGCATCCCCGCGACCACCTCGATGCTGGCGCTGAACGAGATCCTGGCGGCCTCGAAAGCAACGACGCTCGGCCTCGTCACGCCCTACCGCGACGACGTGCAGGCGCGCATCATCGCCAATTACGGCAGGCTCGGCATCGCCTGCCGTGGCGACCGGCACCTCAACCTGCAGGACAATTTCTCCTTCGCGGAGGTGACGCCGGCCGAGATCGAGACCATGATCCGTGAGGTCGCGCGCGAGAAGCCGGATGCGATTGCGGTGGTCTGCACCAACATGCGGGCCGCGCCTCTGGTTGCGCGCCTCGAGCTGGAGACGGGCATTCCGATCTACGACACCATCGCCACCGTGGTATGGAAATCCTTGAAACTGGCGGGCGTCGACACTCGGGGCGTCAGCGAGTGGGGATCGCTGTTTCATCAATTCGCCTGAGATTGGGAGCGCGCGTCACATGGCTGCATTCGACACCGTCATCCGCAACGGCACCGTTGCCACCGCTGCCGATACCTATCAGGCCGACGTCGCCATCAGGGACGGCCGCATCGCCGCCATCGGCGAGGCCATCACCGACGCCGACGAGATCGTCGATGCGTCGGGCCTGCTGGTGCTGCCCGGCGGCATCGACAGCCACGTCCACATCAGCCAGCCCTCCGGCCCCGGCATCGTCATGGCTGACGATTTCGAGAGCGCGACGCGCGCCGCGGCCTTCGGCGGCAACACCTTCGTCATGCCGTATTGCCTGCAGGAGAAGGGGCAGCCGCTGCGCGCGGCGCTGAACGACTACCACGCGCTGGCCGAAGGCGCCTGCTACGTCGATCACTCGTTCCATCTGATCATCGCCGATCCCACGGACGCCGTGCTCGGCCAGGAGCTGCCGGCGCTGGTCGCCGACGGCTATTCCTCGCTGAAGATCTTCATGACCTATGAGGGGCTCGCGCTCAGCGACTACGAGATCCTCGGCGTGCTGCAGGTCGCGCGCGAGACCAGCGCGCTGGTGCAGATCCACGCCGAGAACTACGACGCCATCCGCTTCCTCACCGACCGGCTGGAGCGCGCAGGCCACACCGCGCCGTATTATCACGGCAAGTCGCGCCCCATTGCGGTCGAGCGCGAGGCCACCCATCGCGCGATCTCGCTGGCCGAGCTGATCGACGTGCCGATCGTCATCGTCCACGTCTCCAACCGCGAGGCGATGGAGGAGATCCGGCGCGCGCAAGTTCGGGGGCTGAAGATCCACGGCGAGACCTGCCCGCAATATCTCGTGCTGACGGAAGAAGACATGCAGGGCCTGAACATGGAAGGCGCCAAATATGTCTGCTCGCCGCCGCCGCGTGACAAGGCGAGCCAGCAGGCGTGCTGGGAAGGGCTGCAGCAGGGCGTGTTCTCGCTGTTCTCCAGCGATCACTGCCCGTTCCGCTATGATGACGAGGCCGGCAAGCTGACCCCGAGGGGCCGCACCAGCTTCCGCTGGGTGCCGAACGGCATTCCCGGCGTCGAGACGCGGCTGCCGATCCTGTTCTCCGAAGGCGTCAGCAAGGGCCGCATCACGCTGAACCAGTTCGTCGCCTTCACCGCGACCAACCACGCCAAGACCTATGGGTTGAAGAACAAGGGCTCGATCGCGATCGGCTACGACGCCGACATCGCGCTGTGGGACCCGAACAAGACGGCGACCATCAGCCAGACGGGGCTGCACCACGGCTCCGACTACACGCCGTATGAAGGTATCGACATCACCGGCTGGCCGGTCGCGACGATGCTGCGCGGAAAGTTCGTCGTGCGCGATGGTAAGCTCACTGGTGCGAAGGGCGACGGCCGCTACGTCACGCGCGGCAAGCCGGGCGCCGTGGGTTAGGCACGCTCTCTCCCCGCGTCATCGCGAGCGCAGCGACGCGATCCAGAGCCGTGTCGGGACACTGGATTGCTTGGTCGCGCAGCTTGCCTTCGGGCTCGCCGCAGGCGAGACCCGAGGGCGCCTCGTAATGACGCGAGGATAGATCGCGCTCAACGCCATTATCAGTTGGTTTCGAGCTCTCGCGGCTGCGGCGGTGTCACCTCGCCCCGCTTGCGGGGAGAGGTCGGATCGCATCGCCAGATGCAATCCGGGTGAGGGGGTACAGGTCTATCCACACACACTTCCCGCGCGTCTGCCCCTCACCCCAACCCTCTCCCCGTGAAGAACGGGGAGAGGGAGCGCAGCGTGGTCGGCGCGAG
>JBARNF010000885.1:0-21654 GCA_049802835.1 Bradyrhizobium sp. | reverse complement strand
GAGGTCAGAAGAGCAGTGCGGCGATTGATCTCGAAACGGCTCGAATTCATCAAGGTCTCCCGAAGGGCCGCAGCAGCAAGGCTGGCCGATGGTGCAATAGCCGTCGAGCTTACGCGGATCACGATGCCAAGTCATTCCCAATCGCGCGGCCGAACGGTCGCAGCCGCAATGCCCGCGCAATTGCCGACGGGAAATGGATTGCTCGTATACGAACGTTCAGCAGGATGTTTGGGCTTTCGCAGTGTCGAGTTCAGGACATTGCCGCCGCCGCTGGACCGGCTGACCTGCACAGAGCCGACGGACTTTCAGCATCTTCCACAGGGGATTTTGCATGATGCGCAACCCTGGAGACCAACGGTAAATTCGATTCTATTTGAGGTGTGTGCGGCTTGCTGCCCCGCCATCCGCGGTCGGTAGACGGAGCTCGAAACTGACGCAGAGCTCCGTCGGCAGAAGGTCGATCTCGCCGCCGTGCCCCATCATGATGGCGCGCACGATGGCGAGCCCCATCCCGGTGCCGCCGCTGTCGCGGCGCGTGGTGAAGAAGGCGTCGAAGATCCGCTCGCGGTTGGAGGTGGAGATGGGACTGCCGTCATTGCTCACCCTGAGGACCAGCTGATCCGCAACATCCTCGGCCTCGAGGCTGATGGTCCGGGCCCCGTGATGCGCGGCGTTGTCGGCAAGATGCGTCAGGACGATCAGAAGGGTCTCGCTCGATAGCTTGATCGGGCGTTCCAGGGCACCGTGCGTTTCGATCGCGATCGCAGGAAACCGCTCGCGCAGCGGCCGGATCAGATCGGCGAGGCTGCTCGTCTCGTTCTGCAGCACGGCTTCGGCACGGGCGAGCTCGCGCAGGCGCTGCGCCATCCGATCGAGCCGCTCGACATCGCCAACAATATTGGCGAGAAACGTTTCCTGCTCGACGCGCGTGAGATGATCTGAGGGCGCGTGCAGCGAGTCCAGCAATAGCTCTGCCGCGCCCTTGATCGATGTCAGCGGCGATTTGAGCTCATGCGTCAGATGAGAAGAAAAATTTCTGAGGTAGCTGGAGCGCCGCGCCAGCTGCTCGGCCATGACGAAGAAGTGCTCGGCCAGCTCGGCGAAGTCGCGCGTGCCGTAATGAGCGAGCGCGCGAAAACCTGCGGGATCATTCCGGCCGATCCTGCCGGCGCGATCGACGAGCTCGCGCATCGGTCGCGTGATCGTTCGCGCCACGATGAGCCCGACCATAAGGGTCGTGACAATGATGGCCGAGCCGGCGGCAATGAACTTGCCGCGCTCCTGATAAAGGTGCTCGAAGATGTTGCGGGGCGTCCGCGAGGTGTAGATGACGCCAGCGACGTGATCATTGACGACCACGGGCATAGCCGAGAAGACATGGACGCCGACACCACGGCTGATCGAATAGATCGGCGGAGGCGCCCTGTCGGGAATGCGGATGCGGAGCGCCGCGCTGTATCCTCCTTTCAGCGCGGCGGCGACCTCTTCGATGTGGGCGAGTGATTTGCCCATTTCATCGCGGCCGGCGATCACGACTCCTTGCGGATCGAGCACGCGAAATCCGGCCAAGGTTACCTTCTGGGTTTCCAGGATGATCGGCAGCAGCCGCGCGCCGATCGCGACATAGGCGGGGTCGGCAGGTCGGACCGCTTCGCGCGCGTCGGGGCGACGGACGAAGAGATCGTTGGCCAGCAGATCGAGCAGGGGACGGATCGGCGTCACCTCGTCCGAGGAGTCGGGGCGCGCCTCGGGCGGGATCTCGGCACCGAGCGGAATGCCCGATGCGAGGCGCGCGGTGACCTCCTCGGCGAATACGGCAGCCAGCACGCGGCTCTGCGCGATCAGCTCGGCCTGCGTCTGGCGTATCAGTTGGTTGTCGTAGATGCGGAAGAAGAACAGTCCGACGAGCGGCAGAGTGGCGACCAGGGCCAGCACGCCGAACATGATCTGTCCCAGCGACGGTCGCCACTTTTTCTTGGGCTTGGGCGCGATCATGGTGCGCCGCAGCGGCCGAGCCGGAAGCCGACGCCGTGAACCGTCTCGATGGCATCCTCGCAACGCGCGGCCGCGAGCTTGGCTCTGATATTGCGGATATGGCTGTCGATGGTCCGGTCGGAGACCTGGATGTTGAGCTGATAGGCTGCGGTCATGATCTGCTCGCGGCTGAATACGACCGCGGGGCGCGTCATCAGCGTGCGCAGGATGCTGAATTCCAGCGCCGTGAGCGTGAGCGGCGCATCGTCGAAGCGGGCCACGTGCTGCTGCGGATCGAGGCGAAGCCTGCCATGCACCAACTGCTCCGGTTCGGCCGAGCGATCCGCACCGCCAGAGACGACCCGCCGGAGAATGACGTTGACCCGGGCGACGAGCTCGCGCGGGCTGAACGGCTTGGTGACGTAGTCGTCACCACCGATCTCGAGCCCGAGGATGCGATCGATCTCCTCGTCGCGCGCCGACAGAAACAGGATCGGGACCTGCGAAGTTCGGCGAATGCGCCGGCAGACCTCGAGGCCGTCGAACTCCGGCATGCCGACGTCGAGTACGATGAGGTCGGGCCGGTCCTCGCTGAACTTGACCAGCGCTGCACGGCCATCGGCCGCCTCAGTGACCGACATGTCGGCCTTTCTCAAGGCGACACGCAAGACCTCGCGGATATGCGGATCATCGTCGACGATGAGGATTCGGGGGGACACAATCGAGGCTCCGCGGCGAGGCATCAGCTTGGTTGGGGCGATAGAGGATGTGTATCGAGATAGCGCTGCAAGCGCCAGCCGCGAAAGCTCCAGCAGCGCCAGGACGCCATGTTCCTGGCCTGTTCGTTCAGCAGGTGGTTGCGGGCGGCGGCCAGTTCGCTCTTCGCCGGTGACAACAGAATGGCGCGCTCGATCGCCGGGAGGACCTGAGGACTGAGACTCGAGAGATAGTTGATGTCAATCGAAGAACCTTGCTGCCCCGCTTCTCGGCTATGGGCCACGTTGTAGTCGGCGATCAGCACGTCGAAATTGATGAGCGCACACCCGTAGAGAGTCGCCGCGAGTACCAGCAGGTTCGCGCGGACGAGCCAGCTATTGGGCCTATCCCGGACGATCCGGACCACGATCAGGAACAGGCCCGCTGCAACCAGTGCCATCCATATCAACGCCGCGACGCGCCAGCCGGTCAGGAGGTAGCTCTCGACGTAGATGTGGACCCGCTGCATCGAGGACGCGACCAGCATCAGGTTCTGTGCGACCAAGAGATAGACCAGGGGGCGGACGAAGCGCCGGTCCTCCGTCGTTCCAGAGCGGACGGCGATGGTGACGAAAGCAGCCGCGAGCAGCGCCGTGACGATCAGAGGATAGGCGCCTCGGTGCGCATAGGCAGCATAGGTCATGCCGTCGGGAAGCGCCGCGTGCCCCCACAGATACACGCCGTCGAGAGCGGTCTGGATGGCGAACAGCACATTGAACAGGATCAATGAGCGGACGACGGTCTCAGGTCCGAGCAGCGGAACGAGGACAGACGGCGGATGGTCGGCCACCAGGTCGAGCGGTGTGCTCAGAGGCTTGTTTCGCTGGCGCCAGCGCAGATTGATGAACGGCCAGATCAGGGACATGATCACGAGCCAGAAGATTGGACGGCCGAAGCTCAGATTGGACGCGACGCGTTGGGGCTGGAGCTGATCGAGCCACTGCTCGATGACGGGATTAGCAGCGGCGAACAGAAGAGTGAACACGAGGCCCAGCGCCAGGGGGATGCTCCAGGTGAGGAGAACTCGTGTAAAATCATTAGCGCGCAACGCGGCAATGATGTCGGGTATCAGCCTGAACGGCCCAGTCAACAGAAGCTGTCGTGCTGCCGTCAGGGGAAGGCGAAATCCGTTCGCCGCCGGATTGGTTGACAGGGCGACGGCCGATATCGTCGTGACGACAACAATCAAGAACGATAGCGGGTTCGAGTCCTCGATCACCGGGATCAGGCCTGCGACGAGGATGATGGCCGCCAGGATCGAGCGCCGACGGTCGATCCTGGCGTGATTGACGAGGACGCTTGCGGCGACCAGCGCACCTGCAAATATCGGAACGGCGAGGCCGGGGATCTGGTCGTAGAACAGGATGTCGGCGAGCCAGAGAAGGCCGAAAGCGACAGCGAATTTATGCCACATGGAATCAGAAACGACTGGAAAAGCCGTCAGCTCGGCGGAGCCGGTCATTGCGGGAATCCTCGATTGGGCCACGAGTCTGCCGGCAGATGCCAGCCGATGAGCCCAGCATGACGTCGCAGCGTGCAGCGGCTCACGAGCGGGTCTGCAGCATTTCAGGATTCGTTTGCAGATTTCGTGCAGACGCGATTCCGCAGCTGGCGCGCGCCGGCCGTCATTGTTACCCCATCGCCGTCTTTCCCCTGGGATGATCGGCTGCACACATGCTCGGACGTATCAGGACAGCAGTCCTCTGGAGCCTTGCTCTGCTCTTCATTTTCGTGACGCTGAACAGCAACGAGCCCTATCTGGTTCGCCTGCGCGGGACGGGTCACACCGCCTTGCTCCTCATCGGCATGGTCGCGCCGCTACTGCTGGTATTCGGCGGGCACTGGCGTCGTGGCCCCGCCGGGCGGGTCCTGGTGCTGACGTGGAGCATCCCGCTGATCGCGCTGACCTCGACGCAATTCTCGTTCGCCTGGCGCAAGTACGAAACGTTTCGCACGGCGCCCGAAGTGGCCCGCCTGCTCGGGCGGCATTTTATCGTCGGCTACACGGCCGCGGACGACGCAGCAGCATTAGCACGGCAGGGCTTGATCGCCGGCGTCTATGTGACCCACCACAACGTGCGGGGACGGACTGAGGCTCTACTGCGCGCCGAGATCGCACGATTGCAGGCCGAGCGCCTGAGCGCCGGGCTGCCGCCTCTGCTCGTGTCCGCGGATCAGGAGGGAGGCACTGTCGCGCACCTGTCTCCGACCCTGCCGAACATGCCAGGGCTTGCAACGCTGGCCGACCTGCCCGCAGCTCGGCGTGCGCATGACGCGTTCGAGATGGGGCGCGCGCAGGGCCGGGTGTTGGCCGCGGCGGGCGTCACGTTCAATCTGGCGCCAGTCGTCGATCTACGCCCGCGCTGGACGCGCAACCGCCTGGACTTTCACACCCTGATCGGCCGGCGCGCGATCTCCAACGATCCGGCCGTGGTCGGCGACATCGCGCTCGGCTATGTCCGCGGTCTGGAAGCGAGTGGTGTTCGCGCGGCGGTCAAGCATTTCCCTGGTCTGGGACGCGTCGAAGCTGATACGCATCACTTCTCTGCGCAGCTCGACACGCCTGCCGATGTGTTGGAACAGTCGGACTGGCGGCCGTTCCGCCAACTGCTCGACAACTCACATGCGGCGATGATGGTCGGTCACGTGGTGGTCGATGCGATCGATGCAGACCGCCCGGCGTCCCATTCCAAGGCCGTGCTTGACGGCTTGATCCGGCGCCGCTGGAAATACCAAGGCGTGATCGTGACCGATGATCTCGTCATGGGGGCGATCTACGGACACGACCTGTGCAAGGCTGTCGTTGAGGCCCTGAACGGCGGCGCCGATCTGCTGCTGGTCGCTTATGACGGGACGCAGTTTCACCGGGTGTTCGCCTGCGCCAAGCAGGCTCTTGCAGACGGGCGCATTGACCTCGACGCTCTCAGCAGGAGCGATGAGCGGCTGAAGCGCTGGCTGCGAGGGGATGACGAAGCCCGACCTTCGGACGTCTCGACGGTTTTGGAGCAGCCGAAAGGAGTGCGCAGCACCATCACGGAGTGAGGGACGGTACGCGAGCTGTCAGCGCGGTCCGTTGCCGGTCCAGTTGTGCCACTCGACGCTGGACAGGCTGCGCAGGTCGGTCGCGAGCGGGCGCCGCGCCTGCTTGTCGTGCTGGCCGATGACCTGTTCCGACTCGCGGATCTTGAACCGAAGTTCAGCGACTTGTCGCCTGGTCCGTTCGAACGCTTTCGCATCGGCGCTCTCACCGACGGTGAACCGTGCCGTCTCGATCTGTTTCAAGGCCGCGCGATTCTTTCCGAGCTGGGCGCGATGCCAGGCAACCTTGCTGTCACTATCCGCAACCATGCTGCACTCCCAAGAAATGCCGTGAAGACTAGACAAGCGAGTCCTGATTCGCGACATCTTCAAGCGCGGCATTGGAGCATTCAGATACCCGTCCATTTGGCGCGAACAATGCCTTCGTGTCCCCTCGCGCTCTCAGTTGGGAGTCCGGTTCTGCGCCCCCATCTCAGCGGCGGCTCAGTCTCGGCTTTTTCTTGATTTCCGATGCCTCTCCACCGGTCGCATGCCAACCTGCCGGCTTGAGAATGTTCCTAATTTGTTCTAGGGTGACAGCTCATTCCCTGGGTGCTCAATGCCCGACCTCAGTCTTGTCCGATCTGAAATCGAGCGCATGCGGCTGCAGATCGGTCGGCAACGCCGGGAGATTTTGCAGCTTCAGCGCGCCGGTATTGCCACGGCGCCAGCTGAGGGGCTGCTGCAGCGGATGCTGGATACGGTCGAGCGACTGTGCGAGCAACGCGAACGCCTCAAGGCTGAGCAGGCGCGAGCCCAGCCCCGGAGAAGGCGCAGCGCGCGCCATGCCTGAGACAAACGCCGGGGCCGGAGCAGTGCGGCTGCAAAACGGCTTCGCGACGCGGCAAGCACTTCGCCTGGTGGTCCCCATCCAATGAGAGGGGCACACGGGGCCACTTTGCGCATCTGCTCTTGGTCATGAGGACGTGTCCCTTATGAGGACGTCTTCGTCGTTGTCTGCTGAGGTGGACGCGACGGCTGTTCAACTGAAGCGTTGCCCGTCGCAGACTCTGTGGATTGGGCGTCGGGTAACACGATATTCTCGCTCGCAGTTGCGAGTTCTTCAGGCGTGGCCTCGCATGGTTTGATCTCGAAATTATTGTCGAGGATCTTCTCGCCGTGCGTGCCGAGCGTGATGAGATCGGCCTGTTCAGCGGCTTCCCAGACCTCGCGTTCGGTACGAAACGGGCGGGTCAGCCGTTCGTCATTTTCAAACAATGCATAGGGCACGAGCGGCTCCAGATCGCGATCCTTTGAAACGGCGATGCCCCTTCCGCTCAGCGCGGCTTGTTGTCCAAGGCATGCTCGTTCCAACAAACTGCGGGGCACGCGCGGTGGTTCCACATCCGAGATGTCATCTCAGTCGACCAGCTGTGACAACTGGCCAGTCTCTCCCGTCGGAACATGCGGGCCTGCGCCAGGTTGCCGGCGGGGGCAACCAGATCAGGAGAACTCAATGGACATCAACGGAAAGAAGATTGCGATTCTCGCAACGAATGGTTTCGAACAGTCAGAGCTCGAAGTGCCGCGTGATCGCCTGAAACAGGCGGGAGCGTCCGTCGACATCATCTCGATCGCGTCTGGCGAGATCAAGGGCTGGGTTCAAAAGGATTGGGGCCGTTCCGTCAAGGTCGACAAGACACTCGACCAGGCGGCGGCGTCGGACTACGACGCGATCGTGCTGCCGGGCGGTCAGATCAATCCGGATCTGCTGCGGCTGGAGCCGAAGGCGCTGAAGTTCATCAAGGACATCTTCGACGCCAAGAAGATCGTCGCGGCGGTATGCCCCGCGCCTTGGCTGCTGATCGAGACCGGCATTGCAAGGGGACGTAAGATGACATCCTACAGGTCAATCAAGACCGATGTCGTCAATGCCGGCGCTCAGTGGCAGGATGCGGAGGTCGTGGTCGACCAGGGCGTGATCACCTCTCGCAATCCTGGCGACCTGGAAGCTTTCAGCGCCAAGATCATCGAGGAAGTCAAGGAAGGCCGCCACCTCGAGCGCAGCGCAGCGTGATCTCCGTGTCGGCGGAAAAGGAGAGCCGGGCTCGACCCGGTTCTATGGAGGACGTCCGAGAGTTCGAACGCTGAGCCGCAGTTCACGGCGTTGCCTCCAGCGAGATGAGGAACGCCGCCGAAGACGCCTGCCGCGGCGGCCGGTTCCTATTTTCTCTGCTCATCTTGCGCGCCCGCTTGATCGCTTCCGCGGGATCGCCGGGAGCCGGCAGGTCGTGTTCACGAATGCGGACGACATGGCGGAGCTGGGCATCGCGCAGGGTGATCTGATACGCCTATCGACAGATGCCAGCGACGGGTGTCGAGCGCTCGCTCGGCGGCCTCCAGGCGGTGGCGTTCGACATTCCGCGGTAATAGCATCGCTGCCTACTACCCTGAGTGCAATGGGCTGATTCCACTGTGGCACCACGCGGAAGGCAGCAAGGTCCCTGCGGCAAAGTCGGTGCCGGTCCGGCTTGTGCGAGAGACCACGGCCTGAAACGCGACCGAGAAAAACGTGCGATCAACCCGCGGCGCGCTGGCGGGCGCCATCGGAGGTGACCGCCGGGCAAGAGTTCGTGATCTCTGGCGGGGTCGCGCCCCGGCGAAGCGGGACGAGCAGACGGCAGACGAGTCCCTCGGGACGCCAATCGAACAGGGCGCGTCCGCCGAGCTGGCTTTCGACACTGGCCATGAGGCTGCGCGTTCCGAACCCGCGCGAGGTCGGCACTTGCACCAGCGGACCATCGGCCTCGATCCAGATGAGATCGAGGCGGTCTTCCTCGATGGTCCAGCGGATCGACAGATGTCCGGAGCGGACCGACAGCGCGCCATACTTGGCCGAGTTCGTCACCAGCTCGTGCAGGGCAAGCGCGAGGGTCTGTGCCGTGGCGGGTTCGAGCTGCAACTCCGCGCCGCCATACACCACCTGTCCGCCGGTTGCATAGGGGGCGAGTTCCTCGGCGACGAGCCTGCTCATCTCCGCGCCCTGCCAGCTTGAAAGCGACAGGATCGTATGAACGCGGGCCAGCGCGCTGATGCGGCCTTCCACCGCGCTGACGTAGGTCTTCACGCTGTCGGCTTTGGTTAGCCTCACGATCGATTGGGCGAGCGTCAGTGCATTCTTGGCGCGATGATCGACCTCACGGGTCAACAGGTTCTGACGTTCCTCGGCGCGCTTGCGTTCGGTGATGTCGATGGTGACGCCGCTGACGCGAATGACATGGCCGGCCTTGTCCTTGGTGGCGGCCGCCGTGCCAACGCACCAGCGCTCCTCCCCATCGGGACGATGGATCCGGAACTCGGCTTCGTACGACGTCATACCGCGGCCGAACTCGGCGACCACCTGGCGCGCGCGCTCGGCATCATCCGGGTGCAGCAGAGCCAGGATGTTCACGGAGTTGAGTTCGAAGCTCTGCGGCGTGACGCCGAAGATGCGGTACTGCCCCTCATCCCACATCCAGTCGCCGTTGGCGCCGTCCCAGTCCCATGACCCCATCTTGCCGGCCGCAATCGCCATGCTCCGCCGCTGTTCGCTTTCGACGAGCTGGGCCGTCGATCGCTCGAGTTCTGCCGTGCGCGCGCGGACCCGGTTCTCCAGGTCCCGGTTCAAATGCTCCAGCTCCCGCGTCTTGCGATAGAGCTCGGTGAAGACCTTGATCTTCGCGCGTAGCACCTCGGGCACGACGGGCACGGGCACGTAGTCCACGGCACCCATCTCGTAGCCGCGTAGCCGGTCGAAATCGCTGACCTGAACCGCTGAAATGAAGATGATTGCGATCTTCTGGAACCTTGGGTGCTCACGGATCATTTGCGCAAGCTCGAAGCCGTCGAGCTCGGGCATGCAGACGTCGACGAGGATCACCGCGATCTCGTTCTTGAGCAGGATCTCCAGCGCTTCCCGGCCCGAGGCCGCGACCACGAGAGTCTCACCGAGTTCCTTCAGGATGACCTCATAGGCCAGCAGCTTCGCCGGCTGATCGTCGACCAGGAGAATGTTGACCTTCTCATGTTCCATGATGATCAACCGTTTTTAGCGATGCAGCCACATGCGGATCGCAAGAAGCAACTGCTCGGTATTGACGGGCTTTGCCAGATAGTCGGATGCGCCGGCTTCGAGGCACTTTTCACGGTCTCCCTTCATGGCCTTCGCGGTCAACGCGATAATGGGGAGCCGGACGAACGTCGGATTTTGACGGATGACGCCGATGGTCTGGTAACCATCCATCTGCGGCATCATGATGTCCATCAACACGATCGCAATCTCCGGATTGCTCTGCACGAGCTCGATGGCCTCACGACCTGTGGTGGCGGTCAGCACCTTCATGCCGCGGCGCTCCAGCACGCTCGACAGCGCGAAGATGTTGCGCGCATCGTCGTCCACCAGCAGCACCGACTTGCCGATCAGGTCCTCGTCGGAGCTGTTCAGTTTCTCCAGCATGCGCTGCTTCTCGGCCGGCAGTTCCGTGATCACGCGATGCAGGAACAATGATGTCTCGTCGAGCAGCCGTTCCGGCGACTCTACACCTTTGACGACGATGCTGCGCGCCATCGTGTGGAGTTCCGCATCCTCCTCGGCTGACAATTCGCGTCCAGTGAAAACAACCACCGGAACGCCAGCCAGCGTTTCGTCGGAGCGCAACTGATCGAGCACGTCGAAACCGCTCATGTCGGGCAGACGGAGGTCGAGCACGACGCAATCGCAAGGTGCGCTGCGCAACGCGTCGAGTGCGCCCGCACCGGTGTCGGCTTCGACGATCTCGATGTCGTCGTGATCGAGCAACTGGCGGATGCTCAGCTGTTCGGCCGCATTGTCCTCCACGATCAGCAGCCGCTTGCGCCGCGGCCTTGCGTATTCCTTGATCTGCGACAGGGCGGCGCTGACGCCTTCGGTCGTCGTCGGCTTGCTGACGAAGGAAAAGGCGCCACGCGCCAGCGCATGCTGGCGGTCTTCGTCCAGCGTGATGATCTGCACCGGGATATGCCGCGTCAGCGGATTGTGCTTGAGTTGGCTGAGGACCGTCCAGCCGAGCATGTCGGGCAGGAAGACGTCCAATGATACTGCTGCTGGTTGGTATTGCTTGGCTAGCTCGAGCGCTTCCGCGCCGCGGGCGGCAACCAGGACCTTGAACCCCTTGTCGCGCGCCAGGTCGATCAGAACGCGGGCGTAGTGGGGATCGTCCTCGACGATCAGAAGGATGGTATCGCCCGGTTCGAGATCGAGTCGATCATCCGCCAGCTGCTCGACCACGCGCTCGGGTGCCGTGGTCTGCTGCAGGACAGGGGTCTGGCCGTAAGGAACAGCCGGTGCGGGGCTGACGCGCGGTGTCGTCGCGGGGCCGGAATATTTGAGCGGCAGGTACAGCGTGAAAGTGCTGCCTTTGCCCGGTGCGCTCCTGAGATGGATCTCTCCGCCCAGGAGACTGGCAAGTTCGCGGCTGATCGCAAGGCCGAGACCGGTGCCACCATATTTCCGGCTCGTGCCCGCATCGGCCTGCTGGAACGCCTCGAAGATCAGCTTCTGCTTGTCCTGGGGAATGCCGATACCGGTATCGGAGACTTCGAATGCGATCACGGCTGGTGCTGTGTTGAGCACGGGATGCTCAGTGCTCCAGCCGCCGAGTGCGGCGGACACTTTCAGTCGAACGCCGCCCTCGGCGGTAAACTTGAACGCATTCGAGAGCAGGTTCTTCAGAACCTGCTGCAGGCGCTTCGAATCCGTGACGATGCTCCGCGCAAGGTTCGGATCGATATCGATGTTGAAGGAGACCAGGCGGTTTTCGGCCTCGTGCCGGAACGGCCGTCCGACCGTCTCCAGGAGGTTGGCGGTGAGGATTTCCTCGGCATCGACTGTCACCGTGCCGGATTCGATCTTGGAAAGATCGAGAATGTCGCTGATCAGGTTGAGCAGATCGGTGCCGGCGCCATGAATGGTGCGGGCAAATTCGACCTGCTTGACCGTGAGGTTGCCGTCGGGATTCTCGGTGAGCTGCTGGCCCAGGATCAGGATGCTATTGAGCGGCGTCCGCAGCTCGTGCGACATGTTGGCCAGGAATTCGGATTTGTACTTCGACGTCAGCGCAAGCTCGGTCGCCTTCTCTTCGAGCGCGCGGCGGGCCTGTTCGATCTCCTGGTTCTTGCGTTCGACCTCGACGTTGCGCTCGGCGAGCTGCTGGGCCTTCTGTTCGAGCTGCTCGTTGGTCTGCTGCAGCTCGCGCTGTTGCGTCTGCAGCTCGGCGGCGAGCTGCTGCGACTGCTTCAAGAGGCCTTCGGTCTGCATCGTGGCCTCGATCGAATTGAGCACGATGCCGATCGAGTCGGTCAGCTGTTCGAGAAACGTCATCTGTGACGTCGTGAACGGGCTCAGCGACGCCAGCTCGATCATCGCCTTGACCTGATTCTCGAACAGCACCGGGAGCACGACGATGTTTTTCGGGACGGCACGCAGCAGGGCGGAGCCGACCGGAATCACATCGGACGGGATCTCGGACACCAGCCGCTGGCGCTTGTCGATCACGCATTGTCCGATCAGTCCCTCGCCGAACTGGACGAACTGGCGGTGCGGGTAGACGCCGTCGTCTGCATAGGACGCGAGCAGCCGCAGCTGCGGCGTGTACTCGGTGTCGACCTGGTAGATCACGCCACGGTGTGCGTTCACCAGCGGCGTCAATTCGGTGAGGAGCAGGCGGCCGACGGTTGTCAGGTCGCGCTGGCCCTGGAGCATGTTGGTGAACTTGGCGAGGTTGGTCTTGAGCCAATCCTGCTCGGTGTTGAGGTCGGTGGTGAGCCTCAGATTGGTGATCATGGTGTTGATGTTGTCTTTGAGCTCGGCCACTTCGCCCCGCGCATCGACCTGAATGGAGCGGGTGAGATCACCCTTGGTCACGGCGGTCGCCACTTCTGCGATGGCGCGGACCTGCGACGTCAGGTTGGCGGCGAGCAGGTTGACGTTGCCCGTCAGGTCCTTCCAGGTGCCGGCCGCTCCGGGCACGTTGGCCTGGCCGCCGAGGCGGCCTTCCACGCCGACCTCGCGGGCGACGCTGCTGACCTGGTCGGCAAAGGTCGCGAGCGTCTCCGTCATGTTGTTGATGGTGTCGGCGAGGGCCGCGACCTCGCCCTTCGATTTGACCGTCAGGTTCTGCTTGAGATCGCCGTTGGCCACGGCGGTCACGACCTTCACGATGCCGCGCACCTGCTCGGTCAGATTGGCGGCCATGAAGTTCACGGTATCGGTGAGGTCCTTCCAGGTGCCGGCGACGCCCGGCACCTGCGCCTGGCCGCCGAGCTTGCCCTCGGTGCCGACCTCGCGCGCCACGCGGGTCACTTCGCCGGCGAAGGCGTTGAGCTGATCGACCATGGTGTTGATGGTGTTCTTGAGCTCGAGGATCTCGCCCTTCACGTCGACGGTGATCTTGCGGGAGAGATCGCCACGGGCCACCGCCGTCGTCACCTCGGCGATGTTGCGCACCTGCGTGGTCAGGTTGGC
The DNA here is from genome assembly GCA_049802835.1 of Bradyrhizobium sp. Lineage (GTDB taxonomy): Bacteria > Pseudomonadota > Alphaproteobacteria > Rhizobiales > Xanthobacteraceae > Bradyrhizobium. The sequence goes on along the minus strand of JBARNF010000885.1, from coordinate 8,366 downwards.
CGCGAGCAGGTTGACGTTGTCGGTCAGATCCTTCCAGGTTCCGCCGACGCCGGGCACCACCGCCTGCCCGCCCAGCCGGCCCTCGGTGCCAACCTCGCGCGCCACGCGCGTCACTTCGGCCGCGAAGGAGCGGAGCTGCTCCACCATCGTGTTCAGGGTGTCCTTGAGCAGCAGAATCTCGCCGCGCACGTCCACCGTGATCTTCTTGGAGAGATCGCCACCTGCGATCGCAGTCGCGACCTCGGCGATGTTGCGGACCTGCGCCGTCAGATTGGAGGCCATGAAGTTGACGCTGTCGGTCAGGTCCTTCCAGGTACCTGCGACTTCGGGCACCTGGGCCTGACCACCGAGCTTGCCTTCGGTGCCGACCTCGCGCGCCACGCGCGTCACCTCGGATGCGAAGGCGTTGAGCTGGTCGACCATGGTGTTGATGGTGTTCTTCAGCTCCAGGATCTCGCCCTTCACATCGACGGTGATCTTGCGCGAGAGATCGCCGCGCGCCACCGCCGTCGTCACCTCGGCGATGTTGCGCACCTGGGCGGTCAGGTTGCCGGCCATCGAGTTGACGCTGTCGGTGAGGTCCTTCCAGGTACCGGCGACGCCGGGCACGTTGGCTTGGCCGCCGAGACGGCCCTCGGTGCCGACCTCGCGGGCCACGCGCGTCACCTCGCCCGCGAAGCGGTTGAGCTGATCCACCATCGTGTTCAGCGTTTCCTTCAGGCTCAGGATCTCGCCGCGTACGTCGACCGTGATCTTGCGCGACAGGTCGCCACCGGCGATGGCGGTCGCGACCTCGGCGATGTTGCGCACCTGCGCGGTGAGGTTGCCGGCCATCGAGTTGACGCTGTCGGTGAGGTCCTTCCAGGTGCCGGCAACGCCCGGCACCTCGGCCTGGCCGCCGAGCTTGCCGTCAGTGCCGACCTCGCGGGCCACGCGCGTCACCTCGCCGGCGAAGGCGTTGAGCTGGTCGACCATCGTGTTCAGCGTTTCCTTCAACTGAAGGATCTCGCCGGACACGTTGACCGTGATCTTCTTCGATAGGTCGCCCTTGGCCACGGCAGTCGCGACCTCGGCTATGTTGCGCACCTGGCCGGTCAGGTTCGAGGCCATCGAGTTGACGCTGTCGGTCAAGTCCTTCCAGGTGCCGGCGACGCCGCGCACCATGGCCTGGCCGCCGAGCTTGCCTTCGGTGCCAACCTCGCGCGCCACGCGCGTCACCTCGCCGGCGAAGGCGTTGAGCTGATCGACCATCGTGTTGATGGTGTCCTTCAGCTCGAGGATCTCGCCGCGGACGTCGACCGTGATCTTCTTCGACAAATCGCCATTGGCGACGGCGGTCGTCACGTCGGCGATGTTGCGGACCTGCGCCGTCAGGTTCGACGCCATCGAGTTGACGCTCTCGGTCAGGTCCTTCCAGGTGCCGGCCACACCCAGCACGTTGGCCTGGCCGCCGAGCCGGCCCTCGGTGCCGACCTCGCGGGCGACGCGCGTCACCTCGCCGGCAAAGGCGTTGAGCTGGTCGACCATCGTATTCAGCGTTTCCTTCAGCTGAAGGATCTCGCCAGAGACGTTGACCGTGATCTTCTTCGACAGGTCGCCGCTGGCGATCGCGGTGGCGACGTCGGCGATGTTGCGCACCTGGGCCGTCAGGTTCGACGCCATGAAGTTGACGTTGTCGGTGAGATCCTTCCAGGTGCCGGCCACACCAGGCACCTGCGCCTGGCCACCGAGCTTGCCCTCGGTGCCGACCTCGCGCGCCACGCGCGTCACTTCGGACGCGAAGGCGTTGAGCTGGTCGACCATCGTGTTGATGGTGTCCTTGAGCTCGAGGATTTCGCCGCGGACGTCGACCGTGATCTTGCGCGACAGGTCGCCACGCGCGACGGCCGTGGTGACGTTGGCGATGTTGCGGACCTGAGCCGTGAGGTTGCCGCACATCGCATTGACGGAGTCCGTGAGATCCTTCCAGGTGCCGGCGACGCCGGGAACGATGGCCTGGCCGCCGAGCTTGCCGTCGGTACCGACCTCACGTGCCACACGCGTCACCTCCGACGCGAACGAGCGCAACTGATCGACCATCGTGTTGATGGCTTCTTTCAGCTGCAGGATTTCGCCGCGGACGTCGACCGTGATCTTCTTCGACAGGTCGCCATTGGCGACTGCGATCGTCACTTCCGCGATGTTGCGGACCTGGCCGGTGAGATTGTTGGCCATCGAGTTGACGCTCTCGGTCAGGTCCTTCCAGACGCCCGTCACCTCGGGCACCTGGGCCTGCCCGCCGAGCTTGCCTTCGGTGCCGACCTCGCGCGCCACGCGCGTGACTTCCGAGGTGAACACGCTCAGCTGCTTGATCATCGTGTTGACGATGTTGGCGGACTGCAGGAACTCTCCCCCCAGCGGCCGGCCATCGACGTCGAGCTTCACGGTCTGCAGCAGATCGCCTTGGGCCACTGCGGCGACGGCGCGCGTCACCTCGCGCGTCGGCCATAGAAGGTCATCAATCAGGGTGTTGACCGAGCTCTCCATGTCAGCCCACGAGCCGCTCGCGATGCCGAACCTGACGCGCTGCCGCGTCTTTCCTTCCCGGCCGACGACCTGGCCGACACGTTCGAGCTGCTGGGCCATCCGCTCATTGGCAGCGATGATCTCATTGAAGGTATCCGCGATCTTGCCGTCGATGCCGAGATAGTCGCCGCCCATGCGCACGGAGAAATCGCCGGACCGCATGGCCTGCAGGGCCCGAAGCAGGTCCTGGCTGGCATCAGGCATCTCAGTTCCGTTCCCGTGACGACTGAGGCCTTGCCGCGTCGGCGACGGACCGGCAGCGGAATCGAGATCGCTCATAAAGGTTCCCCCGAGGCAGAACGTCCGCCGGCAAGAATCCGAGACTCACGGACCAGCGGCATAGAAGCTGCAGCAACTACTCAAATCAAGCCGGATGCCGAATTCTTCGGCAATGGAACCGGCCTTTACTGGCACGAGAGCATCAACTCCATCTCGGCCAAAATGTTCCAAATTTCTCGTTCCCCGGGCCGGCATGCCCAGCGTGCACTTGGAGCCAGGGGAGGTCCCCAGCCCAGCTCACGAGGAGGAGCTCGCGTGGGCGGCGGCGGCAGCTCGTGCTCAGGAGGCTGGGACGACAATGGCGATCAGGGCAGGGACAAGATGCCGGGAAGCAATGGCAGCATCGGACCACTTGAAGAACAGAGCCGCGGCGGGCGTTGAAGCGCTCCCGGTCTTTCATTTGGTCTTACGGCGGCTCCACCTCAGATCGTGAGTAGGCTGGGCGGCCAGGACGGTTTCACGACGGTCTCGATGCGCCGGATGGCTTGTCGACATCGACTGCCCTGCAGTAGTTTCAGCTCAAATACGATACATTAATATCGTGTAACGCGGTTGCAGCGTCCTGCTGCGGCCACCAACTCATTTGCATGAAACAGTCAGATCTTTTCAGAGAAAATGCAGAGAACTGCCTCCAGCTCGCTCAGCGAGCGGAAGGCGAGCCGGCCTTGAGGCGCTATCAGCGCATGGCCCGGAGCTGGCGTGCGCTGGCACTCCAGCAGGATTGGCTCGACGGCGAAGTCACGCCGGTCGCAGACCGGAAGATGGATTCGTCGGGAGAGTAATCTTTCAAATGGAGGACTTTCCATGGCCCCCCGTACGGTACTCATCGCGCTGCTGACGGCCTTCAGCGTTGCTTCGGCGGTCGCTGCATTCACGACGATCCGCCAAGTGCATACCGAAGCCTATTCGCTTCCACAGCCGGTCACACGCATCTGAGCCCAGGGGGGCAGCCTTACGGCTGCCCCGACCCTCCGGATGATCCATAGACCTGCCCGTTGGCGTAGCTTGCATCCGCTGCAGCCAACTGAACGTAGATGGATCCGAGCGGAGTCTGGCCACCGAATTTCTCTAGCTTCTCCATGGTTGCTCCGCCGGAGACCTGGAGCGGCGTCCAGATCGGTCCCGGAGCGACGGCGTTGACGCGAATGCCTTTCGGCCCAAGCTGCTTGGCCAGCGACTTCACGTAGTTCATGGTCGCGGCCTTGGTTTGCGCATAGTCGTAGAGTTCGGGCGAGGGATCGTAGGCCTGCTCGGACGAGGTGCCGATGATGACCGAACCGGGCTGGAGATGGGGCAGGGCGGCCTTGATGATCCAGAACGGGGCGTAGATGTTGGTCTTCATGGTCGCGTCGAAATCTTCGGATGAGACATCCAGGATCGATCGACGGGACTGCTGCCGTGCGGCGTTATTGACGATGATATCGAGCCCGCCCAGCGCTTCGATGGCCTGTTGCACCAGCCGTTCGCAGAACCTCTCGTCGCGCAGGTCGCCAGGAATGGCATCCGCCTTGCGGCCCTCGGCCTTGATCAATGCGATCACCTCCTGGGCGTCCGGCTCTTCGGTCGGGTAGTAGTTGATGGCGACATCCGCTCCTTCCCGCGCATAGGCGATGGCGGCCGCGCGGCCCATGCCGGAGTCGCCACCGGTGATCAGCGCCCTGCGGCCGACGAGGCGTCCCGAACCATTGTAGCTGGTTTCCCCGTGATCGGGCCGCGGGGACATCTTGCTGGCGAGGCCAGGCCACGGCTGCGACTGCCGTTCGAACGGCGGTTTCGGGTACTTGTCCGTGGGGTCGACGAGTTGTTCGATCGGGGTGGAGTTTTCGGTCATTGTCTCGCGTCCTTTCGCTGCTGCCGAGGTCAGCGACGCAGCCGCGAGCGTTGCGGTGCCACCGACCATCCGGCGGCGGGACATCGTGGGATCGTCTGCCATGCGGTTTCTCCTCTTTAGGGGTCGTGCACAACAGTCGACGATCGACAACGTTTCTCTTGAACGGCTCAAAGCAGCGTGTGGCGCCGCGCTGCGCGGCCGGGCCCTGCGGCGTGTTGACTCAACGAAGGAACGATCGAGCCCTGCCGGCGTCGTTTCGATCGAATGGACAGCGACCAGCACAGAGGTCGCGGACCTGTCTGGCTCGACGTGCTGAGCCGCCAACCGAAGGAACTCACTATGGCGCAACAAGGCCAAGGAATCGTCAGGACCGGACGCGGCGAGCAGCAGCCTGCCGACAAGGAGCGGGCTCAGCAGGCGCTTCACACCACATCCCCAGATGCGCCGTCCCGGGAAGCGACCGGCCGTCCCGAGCAGGACCGCGAGCGCCGGGATACAGACTGACAGTGCGGCAGGGCCGCGGGAACGGCAGGCAACGGCCGGACGTTGTCAATCCTCTAGCACCGGAGGCTCACATGACATCGATGCTCGACGAACGCGAATACGGCAACCTGATCGGAAGCGACAAGGTCGAAGGCACCGCCGTCTACGGCTCAGATGACACCAGGATCGGCACGATCGAACGTGTGATGATCGACAAGCCGAGCGGCCGTGTGTCTTACGCCGTCTTGGGCTTTGGCGGGTTTCTCGGGCTAGGCAACGACCATTTTCCGTTGCCGTGGCAGTCCTTGAAATACGACACCCGGCTCGGCGGATACGTGACCGGTGTGACCGAACGCCAGCTGCGCGGCGCGCCGAAATATTCCGACGAGCGGGAATGGGATTGGGGAGATCTCGAGGCTGGCAACAGGGTCGACGACTACTACGGCGTCAAGCTTGCCTAGCGGGCATGCGAAAGCCTGCTTCGGCGGAATGAAGATCCGCCACGGTGATTACCGCGGGCGCCTGCGATCGTGTCGACGACGCGCGCCCATCACGAGCCCGAGGGGATTTCCGTGGATGCCCAGACCAAGCCGCGGGGGCCGTCCGCGGATCAGCCGCGGCCAGGGGATCAGCGCGCCGAGCAGCCGATGCCGGAGCGGGACCATAAAGCCGACTAGGTGTAGACCCCCCGGCCATCTGGGCCAGAATCAAAGCTGACGTTGCGCGACCGGCTGCGGGCGCATCCCTGGCTCACCGCCGCCGGGGTCGTCGTCATACTGGGAATTGTAATAGGCGGTGGCGCCTATTGGCTCAGCGTTCGTCGCTATGAGGCGACCGACGATGCCTTCATCGCCGCACGCAGCTTCTCGGTCGCGCCGAAGGCCTTTCTGGTGATGCTCGCCACCGGCGCCGTCCTCATCGCCACCATCCAGATGCTGCCGCAATTGCTGCAGGCCGAACTGAACTATACCGCGCTGCTTGCAGGCCTCGCGCTATCGCCGGGTGGCGTCATCACGATGATGATGATGCCGGTGGTCGGCCGGCTCGTCAGCGTCGTGCAGCCCAAATATCTGCTGGTGTTTGGCGCCTGCGTCGTTGCCGGCGCGATGTGGTATCTGACCGGACTCACAGGGGACATCACCTATGGCTACGCGGGCCTTGTCGCGCGTGATCCTCGGTGTCGGCCTTCCCTTCCTGTTCCTGCCGGTGACCTATGATGGCGTCCCGGCGGACAAGACCAACCAGGCCTCGGCCCTGATCAACGTCGCGCGCAACATCGGCGGTTCGATGGGGGGGGCGCTGTCGCAGACCGTGCTCGCGCAGCGCCAGCAGTTCCATCAGAGCCGGCTGGTCGAGCACGCCGCGCCGTCCGACATAGGCTATCAGCAGACCATCGACGCCGTCACGCGCTACTTCCAGGCTCACGGCTCCAGCGATGCGGCCGGGCAGGCGGTCGCCTGGGTCGGACAGACGCTACAACACCAAGTGGCACTGCTCGCCTATATCGACGTGTTCTGGACGCTGGCGCTGCTCGGCCTGCTCATGGTCCCGGTCGCGCTCAGCCTGAAATCGATTAACCTCGGTGCGCCGCCGCGCGCGCATTGAGCACGCGGCATTGAGCACGCGGCGTGGAGGCGACGTCAGGCTGCCGGGGTCTGGATGCTGCTGTCGGCTGCTGATCCGGCCATCATGCTGCGCCGGCTCGACAGCCAGATCGGAATCTCGCGATAGCAGGTGCCCTTCTCGTTCATTTCGGCAATCGTCCACCGGCTCGGATGTCGTTCCTTGCCGACGAAGATCCAGTCGTCGGCCGCCGACGGCGGCTCGTTGGGCCGCGTCCTCAGCCATGCCGAACGGGCTCCCTTCGGCAAGCGGTCCTGCTTCATCTGATAGAGATCATACACTGGCGAACGCATGACGCTACTCGTCCTCAAAACCCCAATCCCTCACACCCTGAGCGTGTCGCGTCGTCGCGGCGGAATTGTGGGAGTGGCGCGGCCGGGCTGTGCAAAGACTGGAGCAAGCCTGTGATGGCGAGCGTCTGCCACATTCATCGCGTGACGCGCGTATCAGGGCGCGTCTTGCAGAAACGCGGCGCGCGGAGCCTTGCGAAGGCCCGCGAGCCGGAAGACCGACGAGCTACCAATGCGTCGATCAATGAAAAGCCCGCCGGATCCGACCGGCGGGCTCTCCTAATCAGAAGAAGGAATAGCTGAGATCGAGGCCGTATGTGGCGTGAAGAATGAAGCCAAACGCCGTGGCGCCGCAGAGCATCAGGACCGTCCGCAGCTTCTCGGAGTCGAAGCGGGTCGCTTCGAGATGTGTCGGGAGAGCCTTTGTAAGTGTTGTCATTGTGGACCTCTGTACGCGAAACGAAGACGGAGATTTAGCGATGAAAAGTATAAGTCGGCTTTTTAGAACCCGAATTTTGGGAGGTAGTTGTTTAGAGCCCCAGACGAGTTCTAATTGTGAAAGAGGAACCCAGCATCGTGCAGTTTTTGGGGCAAAGTTGAGGAAAGTAAATGATCGGTAAATTAAATCTCAGGTTGATGATAGTTGCGCCGAAGTATTGTTGCACGTCTTGGCTGTTGAATGAAGTTGCCAGGTTGTCGAAACCGGCTGCCGCACGTTTTTAAGCTTAATTCCTGCAGATCAGGGCTTGCAGCTCTTTGTCGCTCGCGACAAGGCCGCTGCGACGACTATCTCGCAGGCATCGGCGGGGCGGTTGTAAAAGCAACTCGAAGTATAGGCCCTGACCATCCCGGCCTCGGCCGTTATGTGGCGAGAAATTAACGCTTGTGGCGCCGCTGCCCTGGAGTCGCCGGTATCATTGCCATGACTGGTATCATATGATTGATGGCAACGGAAGCCGGCCGGTGAATTCTCGTTGTGGATGCCCGCGTCAAACAACGGCCGCACAATCATCGACGTCGCCGCGCGCTCGCGCCTCGCCACGCGCCAACTTCGGACGCCGACGTGACGGGCGCGTGCCTGGCGAACGTCGACGTTCTCGCGGCACGCGTGCCCGAGGGATGGCGTTCGAAGGGCCCTCGCTGGAAGAGACGGCGCAGGGATGCCGGGTATCGGGATGCCAATACGATACGACTTCACCGGCACATCGGGCGGTTCCTCGATATGACCAGCATGCTGCAACTCGCTGCGCCCACCACATCCCGCCCCCAATGCTCGTGACGATCGCGCGCGCCCC
>JBARNF010000884.1:0-11017 GCA_049802835.1 Bradyrhizobium sp. | reverse complement strand
TCTCTCCCCGTCCCGTCCCACACGAGGGGCGTTTCGCGACCGTCACGGACGTCGGGTGCGGGATGCGGTGGGCGCTTTGGGCTGCGGCGTGAGCGATCATGTCGACGGACAGTCCCGAGGCGCACGGCCAAGCCGTGGGGTCCTGGCATCCCGATGCTGATGCTACGCTTGCGACGACGCTGACGCGTCGCGCGGGCAACGGTGACCAGAAAGCCCGGCGCACCGGGGAGACCACGGAGCAACCGTAAGACCATCGCGCAGGGGAGGCCGGATGTCCGGCTCGTACCTGTGGTGACTGCCGCCTGCATTTTTTTCTGCAGGCGGGCCATGGGTGCAGCCTGCACCCGGCCTTCCCTGCGCCCTCTGTTTCGAGAGGGCCGATGATTGGCAAAGCTCGGACGCTCTGTGCGCCGCGAGGCTGATGGCGCGTGTCGCGAAGAAGATCGAAAGGCGGCCTATAGCATGTGGCCTGTTTCGTGTTCGTTGGATCGATCGCCTCGGGCTTCATGGCTCGATACGCGCCGGGGACGGCGCTCCTTACCATGAGGCTTTTGTTTCCCGCCGCAGACACAGCCCTTGTCCTGAGGGACCGCCACAGGCGGGCGTCTCGAAGGCCAACCTCAAGCACTCGGGGATGCTTAAATGTCGGCGGTTCAGGGCTTCGCGGCACAGCCTGATTCAACTGCCGAACAACTCGTCACTTTCCCGTCGGCGCGTCCTGCCGCCAGGCGCTGCCGGCGATCTTGGCGGCGGCGATCACCGCCTGGGTCCGGCTCTCGACCCCGAGCTTCTGCAGGATCGCCGAGACATGGGCCTTGATGGTCGCCTCGGAGACGCCGAGCTCGTAGGCGATCTGCTTGTTGAGCAGCCCCTGCGACAGCATCATCAGCACCCGCACCTGCTGCGGGGTCAGCGTGACCAGGCGGTCGCGCAGCTTGGTCATTTCCGGATCTGCGCCGGCGGCGAGATCGGTGTCCGGCGGCACCCAGACGTCGCCGTCCATCACCTTCATGATGGCGTCGCGCAAGGTCTCCACACCGAATCGCTTCGGGATGAAGCCGGAGGCGCCGAAATCCAGCGAGCGCCGGATCGTGGCGCCATCGTCGCTCGCCGACACGATCACGACCGGAATCGCCGGATATTGCGCACGCAGATAGATCAGCCCGGAAAAACCGGAGATGCCGGGCATGGTCAGGTCGAGCAGCACGAGGTCGACCTCGGAATCCCTCTCCAGCAGCACGGTCAGGTCCTCGAACGAGCCGGCCTCGTCGACCACGGCCTCGGCGAGCACGCTCGCGACCGCCTGCCGCAGTGCATTGCGGAACAGCGGATGATCATCGGCGATGACGAGATGGGTGCTAGCAGCCGCCATACGTTTTCTGACTTGACCTTGCAATCCGACTTGACCGTGCAATGCCGCAACACGTCGCCGCGGGCGGTTTCCAGATGCGACATTCAGTTGGAGAGGGGTCCGCCCTTCTCCGCAACGAATCTCGCATCCAGCCCACCGGAGACGCCGTTCGGCCCTGCCAAAATACTCACCCGGCGGCAGGTTGCATGCAAGCATGCAATTCACCTGCGGGAAAAGCGGTTAATCCAGCCCCCTTGTGCGACGCAACATCGATAGTGCGACGGCCAATGACCGAACTTGATCCGCCGCAATGTCCCCATCTTTCCGCAGGCTGCAGCCGCCAGAGCCGAAAGTCGTATTGGGGCGGGTTTCACTGCAATGTTACTTAAGGCCCAAGGTCTCTGCGAACGACGCCGTCCAAGTCCGGCATGCGGGGACGAAACGATCATAGCAACATCTTGGGGAGCGAATGCCGATGTCAACAATGGTAGCGACGCAAGCGAGAACGGGAGGCATGACGAAGGACGAACGTTTCGTCATTCTGGCGTCCTCTCTCGGCACTGTGTTCGAGTGGTATGACTTCTATCTCTACGGGTCGCTGGCCTCGATCATCGGCGCGCAGTTCTTCTCCGCCTATCCGGCGGCCACCCGCGACATCTTCGCACTGCTCGCCTTCGCCGCCGGCTTCCTGGTGCGCCCATTCGGCGCCATCGTGTTCGGCCGCATCGGCGACATCGTCGGCCGCAAGTACACCTTCCTGGTCACCATCCTGATCATGGGTCTGTCGACCTTCATCGTCGGCATCCTGCCGAACGCCGACACCATCGGCTTCGCGGCGCCGGTGATCCTGATCGGTCTCCGCCTGCTGCAAGGCCTCGCGCTCGGCGGTGAGTATGGCGGCGCGGCCACCTATGTCGCCGAGCACGCCCCGCCCGGCAAGCGCGGCTACTATACCTCGTTCATCCAGACCACAGCGACGATGGGCCTGTTCCTGTCGCTGCTGGTGATCCTGTTCACCCGCACCATCATCGGCGAGACCGACTTCGCCAAATGGGGCTGGCGCGTGCCGTTCCTGGTGTCCGTTCTGCTGCTCGGCGTCTCCGTCTGGATCCGTCTGCGCCTCAACGAATCGCCCGTGTTCCAGAAGATGAAGGACGAGGGCAAGGGCTCGAAGGCGCCGCTGACGGAAGCGTTCGCGAACTGGAGCAACGGCAAGATCGTGCTGCTGGCGCTGATCGGCGCCACCATGGGCCAGGGCGTGGTCTGGTACACCGGCCAGTTCTACGCGCTGTTCTTCCTGCAATCGATCCTGAAGGTCGACGGCTACACGGCGAACCTGCTGATCGCCTGGTCGCTGCTGCTCGGCACCGGCTTCTTCGTCGTGTTCGGCATGCTGTCCGACAAGATCGGCCGCAAGCCGATCATCATGGGTGGCTGCCTGATCGCGGCGCTGACCTTCTTCCCGATCTTCAAGATGATCACCACCAACGCCAACCCGGCACTGGAGAAGGCGATCGAAGCAACGAAGGTGGAAGTGGTGGCGGATCCCGCCGGTTGCGGCGACCTGTTCAACCCGGTCGGCACCCGCGTCTTCAGTGCGCCGTGCGACACCGCCCGCGCCTTCCTGGCCCAGTCTTCGGTCAAGTACTCGACCGTGCCTGGCCCGGCCGGCTCCGGCGTGAAGGTCACCTTCAACGGCAAGGAAGTGCCCTACACCGACGCGAAGACCAGCAATCCGGCGGTGGCGGCGGCGATCGGCGAGGCCGGCTATCCGAAGGCGGGTGACGCCAGCATCGTCAAGATGGCACATCCGTTCGACGTCTTCCGACCGCAGGTCGCTGCCATCATCGGCCTGCTGTTCATCCTGGTGATCTTCGTCACCATGGTGTACGGCCCGATCGCCGCGATGCTGGTCGAGTTGTTCCCGACCAAGATCCGCTACACCTCGATGTCGCTGCCCTACCATATCGGCAACGGCTGGTTCGGCGGCCTGCTGCCTGCCACCGCCTTCGCGATCGTGGCCTCGACCGGCGACATCTATGCCGGCCTGTGGTACCCGATCACGTTCGCGGTCATCACCGCGATCGTCGGCTTCATCTTCCTGCCGGAGACCAAGGACGTCGACATTCAGGCGAACTGATTTCGAGGCGAGCGGCGCCACCGCTCGCTTCTCTTCCTACGACGAACGGCCGCGGATCCCTCCGCGGCCGTTCCGCTTTTCCAGCCAGTGAGTTTCTTCTTTATGGCGTCAGGTCGCGCCGATGAACTGCAGCACGATTTCGCGGGTGTGCGGACGAGAACGATGCTCGATCAGATAGATCGCCTGCCAGGTGCCGAGCATCATGCGGCCGTCCGTGACGGGCACCTGCAACGACACCGAGCTCAGCATCGTCTTGATGTGCGCCGGCATGTCGTCCGGCCCCTCGGTGTCGTGAACCCAGCCGGCATTCTCAGGAGCCAGACGTGCCAGCGCCGTGGTGAGATCATGCAACACGGTGGGATCGGCATTTTCCTGGATCGTGAGCGACGCCGAGGTATGGCGGATGAAGGCGGTCACGACGCCTTCGCGGGCGCGGCCCTCGCGCAGGAAGCCCTCGACCTCACGCGTGAGATCGGTGAAGCCTCCGCCCGCAGTCTGCACCGTCAGGGTCGAGGTGACGATCGTATTGATGGCGGCGGCCCAAGGTGCCGTTCGCGATGTCGATCTCGCGGCCATGCGTTCAGCCTCCTCGGCTCCGTCTCAGATCTTGCCCGAGACGTCCTTCTGCACCCGCATGGCCATGTCGAGCAGCCGGCGCCAGGCCTGCTCGAGAAAGCCCATCATGCGGTCCATGTCCTGATCGCTGGGCAGCGGGATCTCAAGCTTACGCGTCCCGTCAGCGGATTTCGGCTCCCCCGGCTTGTCACCAGCCTTGTCACCAACCTTGGGCTCCGGCTTCTTCAACTGATCGGATTTGGGCAGCGCCTGATCCTTCGGCAGCGGCTCGTCGATCTTGCCGGAGATGCTCTGGTCGCGCGAGGCGAGCTGGCCTTTGAGCTTTTCGTTCTCCGCCTGCAGCCGCCCGATCTCGGCGTCCAGCGCAGCGCGCTCGTCGGGCACGGCGTAACAGGCCCAGCCGCCACCGCCGTTGCTGCACGTCGAGACCGCGCCGGTCCGGGTGTCCAAACGGACCACGCCGTCCGCCGTCGTCGACATGGTGTAGCGCCCCTTGTCGGCATCGGCCGCGGGGTCGTCAGCCGCGTGTGCAGATCCCGGCAAACAGGCCGCGGCAGCAAGCGCCGCGAGGACGTGGAGATGGTGGCGGACGGTCATCGTCAGAGTCATGGCGCACTCATCCTCCCAGGCGTTCTCGCATCAGGGTCATGCACGCTCGAATTGTGTCGCCGCCGTGATGTGCCGCGACGCCGTCTAGGACTCGGACGTATATGCCGAGCGGCCGGATTTCAACGCATCCGCCAGCAGTTCGAGCCGGTCCTGACCCCAGAACACCTCGCCATCCAGCACATAGGCGGGCGAGCCGAACACGTCGGCCGACAGCGCATCCTGCCGGTTCTGCTCATAGGCGGCGCCAACCTCGTCGGTCGCGGCCTGCGCCAACAGGTCGCGGCCGGGCAGCCCGGCCGCATCGGCGAGGCCAGCAATGACCTCCGCGTTCGCAAGGTCCAGCTGCTGCTCCCAGATCGCCGGGAAGGCACGCTGCAGGTAGGGTTCCGGATCGAGCCCTGCCCTGAGCGCGGCGATGACGACACCGTCGGCCAGCCGGGCGTTGAACGGCCAGTTCTTCGGCTGCACGTGGAAATCGAGGCCGCGCCGGTCGCGCCAGCGCTTGAGCTCGACGATGCGATAGCGCTGCCGCGCCGGATGACGCTTGGCGAGCGGCAGGCCGCCGGTTTCGGCAAACAGATCGACCAGCATCACCGGCTTGAGGTTCACGGCAAGGCCATGGCTCGCGATGATGTCGCGGAACAGGCGATGCCCGATATAGGCCCATGGGGACTGCAGCGAGAAATAATAGTCGATCTGGCGCGGCATGCGGGTTCCGGCGTTGGTTGGGATCATGGACATCGGATCAGACGGTCACGGAGCGTGCAAGATTGCAACTGCGCAGAACGCTGTTGATGCGGCGCGGTGACACGGCCCGACCGATCTGACGAAAAAGCCGAGAAATAGAGCAAATTCAGGCATCTAACAGTTCAACACGCAATCTTGACTTGGGGGGATGCGGTCAGTATGGTCCGCGCGACTTAAAAGGGCGATGGGGCGCTATTTCCTGAAACCCGCGGCAGCGCGTCGGGTCTCCACACATGGCGGATGGCACGAACGACAGCGGCGGACACGGGGATCGCGATAAGTCGCCTGATGAGGTTGCGCTTTCCGCAAGGCTCGGGAGTCTCGACCAACGGTTGTCCGAATTTCGTGACGGCCGAAAGATCGGGGCTGATCAACCTGGAATCGGCAGCGGGGACACTGCAGCCCGGGCTTCGGCCATGGCGCGTGGACTGCGACTGTCTTCCGAGTTGATCGCTGGTGTCCTCGTCGGCGCGTTGCTTGGCTGGGGCTTCGACCGCTTGCTGTCGACATCGCCCTTTGGATTTATCGTGTTTTTCCTGCTCGGCTTCGCCGCCGGCGTGTTGAACGTGGTGAGATCTGCAGGCGTCGCTCCGGACAGGCCCCGCCAATGAGACGTGCGCGGAAGACCGTCGAGTGAATTGCACAGCGCCGGCGTGGCCGGTCAACAATGAGACGCCACGCGGATGATCGATCCGATCCATCAATTCCACCTCAACAAGATCTTCACGATCGGCCACATCGGCAATCAGGAGATCGTCTTCACCAATTCGACCGCTTACATGCTGCTCGCGGTCGCGATCATCGCCGTCATGATGATGGCCGCGGGGCGCCAGCTGGTGCCGGGCCGGTTCCAGTCGGTGGTCGAGCTGTCCTACGAATTCGTGGCCAATACCATCAGGACCAGCGCCGGCTCGCACGGCATGACGTTCTTCCCGCTGGTGTTCTCGCTGTTCATGTTCATCTTCGTCTCGAACATCGTCGGCATCATTCCCTACACATTCACGATCTCCAGCCACATCATCGTCACGTTCTCGCTGGCGCTGCTGGTGTTCCTGACGGTCATCATCTACGGCTTCTACAGGAACGGCTTGAAGTTCTTTAAGCTGTTCGTGCCCTCCGGCATTCCCGCGGTGATCCTGCCGCTGGTCGTGCTGATCGAGATCATCTCGTTCTTCTCCCGCCCGATCTCGCACAGCGTCCGTCTGTTCGCCAACATGCTGGCCGGCCACGTCACGCTGAAGGTGTTCGCGAGCTTCGTGACCATGCTCGGCGCGCTCGGCGCCGTCGGCAAGGTCGGTGCGCTGCTGCCGCTCGGTCTGACGGTCGCGCTGACCGCGCTGGAGTTGATGGTTGCGTTCCTTCAGGCCTACGTCTTCACGATCCTCACCTGCATCTATCTCAACGATGCTATCCATCCGGGCCACTGATCCGGCCCACTCTACCAAACCTCTCAAAGGAGTTCGTTTCATGGATCCGGTCGCAGCGAAGTACATTGGCGCGGGCATTGCCTGCATCGGCATGGGTGGCGCGGGTGCCGGCATCGGCATCATCTTCGGCAACTATTTGTCGGCCGCTCTGCGCAATCCGTCTGCCGCCCAGGGCCAGTTCGGCAACCTGATTTTCGGCTTCGCGGTGACCGAAGCGCTCGGCATCTTCTCGCTGCTGATCGCCCTCCTCCTGCTGTACGCCGTCTAAGACGGCCAGAGCCGGACAGGAGAAGCCCGTGGCTGAAAGTCATGGCGAGGCCAAGGGCACCGCAAGCGCCCATACGGAGGCCGAAGGCGGGCATGGTTTCCCTCCATTCCAGAAGGAAACCTTTCCCTCCCAGATCGTCTCATTGGTGATCGCTTTCGTGGCGCTGTACGTGATCGTCTCGCGTCTGGCGCTGCCGAAGGTGGGGGCCGTCATCGACGCCCGCCAGAAGTCGATCGACGGCGATCTGGCCGAAGCGCAGCGGCTGAAGGATGAATCCGAAGCCGCGATGAAGGCGTATGAAAGCGAGCTCGCGGCGGCCCGCTCCCGTGCCCAGGCGATCGGAGCCGAGACCCGCGAGAAGCTCGCGGCCAGCTCGGATGCCGAACGCAAGGCGCTGGAAGACAGCCTCGCGACCAAGCTTGCGGCGGCTGAGAAATCCATCGCCACCATGCGCACGACCGCAATGAGCAATGTCCGCAGCATCGCTGCGGATGCGGCCAGCGCGATCGTGCTGCAGCTGACCGGCAAGGCCCCCACGGCCAAGACTGTCGAAGCTGCTGTCGATGCATCGTTGAAGGGAACAGCCTGATGCATTTGCTCGCCGATCCCGAAACCTGGGTTGCGGTTGCCTTCGTGATCCTGATGGGCCTGTTCGCCTATCTCGGTGTCCACCGCATGCTCCTGAAGGCGCTCGACAATCGCAGTGAGCGCATCAGATCCGAGCTGGCCGAGGCCAAGCGGCTCAAGGAAGAGGCGGCCAGGGTGCTGGCCGACTACAAGACCCGCCGCGCCAGCGCCGAGCGTGAGGCCGAGGAGATCGTGACCAGCGCCAAGGCGGAAGCCGAGCGCATCGCGACCGACGCCAAGGCCAAGATGGAAGACTTCGTCGCCCGTCGCACCAAGGCCGCCGAGGGCAAGATCGCCCTCGCCGAAGCTCAGGCTCTTGCCGACGTCAGGGCCGCCGCGGCGGAAGCCGCCGTCCAGGCCGCCGCGACCGTGCTGTCGAAGTCGGTCAAGGGTAGCCTCGGCGAAGACCTCGTTGCCAAGGGCATCACGGAAGTCAGCCATAAGCTGAACTGAGCCGTATCCCGTCATCCATCCAACATCTTCAAAAAGGCCGGTGCGATCCGATTGCACCGGCCTTTTTGCTTTGAAACCTATTCCCCGCCGCGGTGACTTCGCGACCTGATATGGCAATCATCGACTGTCACCGCCGCCACCAATGCCGACCTCACTCCCGCCCGGCCCTCACTTCCGCTTCTTGCCCGGCCGCTCCGGGGTCAGGGCCTGCGGATCGAAGCCGATATAGAACACGTAATTGTCGGCATTGGCGCCGGGCGGCGGCACCGGATAGACCATGTCCTCCGCCACGATCGTGAACGGCACGCTGCCATCCCCCGTCATCTGCACGGTGGTCCGATAGGCCTTGGTGGCAATCACCTTCTCGCCGATGCCGCCCTGGACCACGGCGATGCGCATCGGAATGTCGACGGTCGCGGGCGCACCGGCCGGCCCGGCCACGACCCGGCCCTGGATGCCGATCTTGGCGGTGATCTCGGCACCATTGAGATTGCATTCGCGCGCGGTCTTGGTGATCGAGGCCTGGAAACGGACGTCGTTGCCGACCGCCTGCTTGCCGGGTGCCGCCATCGCATAGGTCGAGGCTCCAGCGCGGATGTTGACCGGCGGACAGCTCAGGCCCTCGGTCGGGTCCACCGGCGGGCCGCCGCTGGCGGGCAGGTTCTGCTGCCCCTTGTCGTCGGAGCCGCCGCCGAACAGGCTCTTGAAGCGGTCGGTCAGCGATTGGGCTGACGCCGGCGCCGCAGCCCCTGCCGCTCCCAAGGCCAGCAGCACGGCCGCCAGCATCCCACCCCTGATCACACTCGTCTGTCGCATCGTCCTGATGTCCCCGGCATCTCGCCGCCTGGCCCGCTGCCTCACGCTTGGACCGCGCGATCGCGGCAAAGCCAAGACGTCGGCACAAAGGCGTCTATACCCATTTCAGAGGCTGGAACCAGCCCCGATCGGCGGCCTCCATCCCCCACCCGATCACAATTGCTACCCGCGGAAATCGTCATGCAGCAGGCCGTACAGGTAATGGTCCTGCCAGACCCCGTTGATGCAGAGATAGCGCCGCGCCAGGCCCTCGCGGGTGAAGCCGCACTTCTCCAGCACCCGGATCGATGGCGTATTGGTCGGGATGCAGGCCGCCTCGACCCGGTGCAGGTTGAGCTCGCCGAACAGGGTCGGCAGCAACAACCGCAGTGCCGCGGTCATGTAGCCGCGCTGCGCGAACGGCTGGCCCATCCAATAGCCGATGGTGCCGGCCTGGACGATGCCGCGGCGGACGTTGGCGAGCGTGATGCCGCCGAGCATGGCGTCATCCGATTCGCGGAACACGATGAACGGATAGGAGCGGTCTGCCGAGATATCCTCGGCGTAGCGGCGCAACCGGCGGCGAAAGCCGGAGCGCGTCAGGTCGTCGGACGGCCAGATCGGCTCCCAGGGCGTCAGGTAGTCGCGGCTGATCTCGCGCAGGCTTGCCCATTGCGCGTAATCGGCCATCTGCGGCGCGCGCAGCAGCAGGCCATTGCCGCGCGGGGCGAGCGCAGCCGGCCCGCTGGATGGCAAGCGAAACAGGGCCATCTGTGATGCTCCCCCCTGCTCTTCAGTACCCGAACCCGGGACCGGCACGCCCGGCGACGGCCGCGCGAATGATGCTGCGAGTTTCCGGACCCGTGCTCAATGCAGTTGGGCCTTCGACTTCGGGCTGGTCAGACCTTCGGCGAAAGTCACCGCCGTGTCCAGACCTCTGCCGCTGCCGAGCGCGACCACCGCCGGCTTGCTGCGCGCCAGCAGCGCGCGTGCTGCATCGCGCGTGCTCTCGACGCTGACGGCTTCGATCTTCTCGATCATCTCCTGCAAGGTCTGCGGCCGGCCATAGGCCAGGATGTGACGCGCGAGCTGCTCGGCGCGGGCGCTACAGCTCTCCAGCGCCATCAACAGCCCTGCCTTCATCTGCGCCCTGGCCCGCGCCACCTCGGCCTCGCCGAGTGTTTCCACTGCGTTGCCGATGATGTCGACCACGACCTCCATCATCTCGGGCGCATCGGCGGGATCCGTCCCGGTGTAGAGACCGAAGAAGCCGGTATCGCTATAGGGCGCGTGGAACGTGTAGACCGAGTAGCACAGCCCCCTGTTCTCGCGCACCTCCTGGAACAGCCGGGACGACATGCCGCCGCCGAGGATGTTGGTGAACACCTGCAGCGAGAACAGCGACGGATCGGCTTGCGGCACGCCCTCGAGCGCAAGCGTCAGATGCGCCTGCTCGAGGTCACGATGCACGACCCGCGAACCGCCCTTGCCGAACGCCGCCGGCTGCGGCTTCGGCGCCGGGCCGCCGTTGAAGCTGGCAAAATGCCTGGTGACGTCCTCGACCACCTGCCGATGATCGACGGCGCCGGCCGCGGCGACCACCATGTCGGGACCGCGGTAATGCGTGCCGAGATAGCCGTGCAGCTTGTCGCGGTCGAACGCCTGCAGCGTCTTGGCGGTGCCCAGCAGCGAGCGCCCCATCGGCTGGTCGGGGAAGCACAACTCATTGAGGTGCTCGAACACGACGTCGTCGGGCGTGTCCTGCGCCGCGCCGATTTCCTGCACGATCACGTTCTTCTCACGCTCCAGCTCCTCCGGCACGAACGATGGATTGGCGAGGATGTCGGAGAGTACGTCGAGCGCCAGCGGGACGTCCGCCTTCATCACCCGGGCGTAGTAGGCCGTCGTCTCGGTGGAGGTGCCGGCGTTGAGATCGCCGCCGACCGCCTCGACCGCCTCGACGATCTCCCGCGCGCTGCGCGTCGTCGTGCCCTTGAACGCCATATGTTCCAAGAGATGCGAAA
>JBARNF010000883.1:0-1888 GCA_049802835.1 Bradyrhizobium sp. | reverse complement strand
CGCCTATGCCGGCGGCTTGAGCGTGCGCGATGCGGCCTTCGCCAGGCTATTCCCGAAACGCGCCTTCATCGCGCATGTGCTGGGCGACACGCGGCTGCATACCATCGCCGCGGCGAGGTGTTATTAGTTGGATGATGATCTGGATTCGGATGGATCATTCGAGGTTGGACTGATCATGCCCGCAACGACCTCCGCTGCGCCCTCTCCCCCGCTTGCGGGGGAGAGTGGGAGAGGGGGGGCGCCACGCGCACCGCCGTTGGAGCGGCCCCCTCCCTAGCCCTCCCCCGCAAGCGGGAGAGGGAACCTACCGCCTTCGCGGCGTCACAGTCGCAGGGCGCGCACGACTGTCCGCTACGCCGCCTTCGCCTGCACCTTCTCGCAGAACTCGGCCAGCCGGTCGGCCAGTCGCAACGTCGCCGGGCTGGCATCGGGCGAAGCGACCAGCGCGACCTCGGTCCGGTCGATCGGCGCAAAGCCCTCGCGCGCCGTCAGCACGCGGTGATCGGCCTGCACCGACATGTCGGAGAGGATGCTCAGGCCCATCCCGGCGGCGACTGCGGCCTGGATGCCGGCAAGGCTCGACGACGTATAGGCCATGTGCCAGGCGCGCCCCCCGCTCTCCAGCGCGTGGATCGCGCGGGTGCGATAGAGGCAGCCGGGCGGGAAGCCGATCAGCGGCAGCGAGCGGGCGTCGAGGTTGACCGGATGACTCTTGCTGGTCACCCAACAGACCTGCTCCGGCCAGGCCGCGATCGCCGCGCGTTCGTCGTCGACGCCGCGCTTGAGCAGCGCGAGGTCGAGATCGCCGCGCTCGATGTCGCGCTTCAGGTTGAGGCTCTGGTCGGCGCGCACGTCGAGCCGCAGATTGGGGTGGGCGCGCGAGAACGCCGCCAGCAGCTTGGCGAGCCGGTAGGCGGCGAAATCCTCGGGGATGCCGAGCTTGACCGCGCCGTCCGGCCCGGGCCGCGCCACCACGTCGCGCGCCTCCTCGGCGAGCGCCAGCAGCCGACGGGCGTAGGACAACAGCCGCTCGCCGGCCTCGGTCGGGGTGACGTCGCGGCCGTCCCGGTTGAGCAGCGTCTGGCCGAGATCTTCCTCCAGCCGGCGGATCTGCTGGCTGACCGTCGACTGCGTGCGGTGGATACGCTCGCCGGCGCGGGTGAAGCCGCCGGCTTCGACCACCGAGACGAAGCTGCGCAACAGGTCCAGGTCGAGCATCGGGGACCTCCATTCGAAAATCCACTGCAGTCCAGTCTATCATTTAATTTCCAAATGGGAAGCGGCGGCCCTACACCGGGGGCAAAGGAGACCTCCGATGTCGTCGATTTCGTCACCGGCTGCGGTACCCCGCATCAACTCGAACCTGCTGCCGCTCGAAATCGGGCTGTTCTGCCTGCTCTGGAGCTTCGCCTTCGTCGCCGGCAAGATCGGCGTCACCTATTGCCCGCCGCTGCTGCTGCTCGCGGCGCGCTTCTCGCTCGCCGGCGTGCTGATCCTGCTGGTGTCGGCCTTCAGGGGCGAGCTGCGCATGACCTGGCGCGATGCCGCGGTGTTCGCGATCATCGGCATCGCCAACAACGCGCTCTATCTCGGTCTGGGCTACACCGGGCTGCAGACGGTCTCGGCCGGCCTGGGTGGCCTGATCGTCTCGGCCAATCCGGTGTTCACGGCGGTGTTTGCCGCGCTGCTGCTCGGCGAGCCGCTGACCTTGCGCAAGGTCGCAGGTCTTGCGCTCGGCACGATCGGCGTCGCCATGATCGCCTGGCATCGCATGTCGGTCGGCACCGACCAGCTCGAAGGCATCCTCTATACCTTGGCGGCGCTCGCCTCGATCGTCACCGGCACCATCCTGTTCAAGCAGCTCGCGCCGCAGGGCAGCCTGTGGGTC
>JBARNF010000882.1:0-23269 GCA_049802835.1 Bradyrhizobium sp. | reverse complement strand
ATCGTCGTCGGTTCGCTCGAGGCGCCCTCGCGCGGCGAGGTCGAACGGCGCATTTCATATCTGCAGCTGCTGCCGATCGAGACCGCCGAGGAGAAGAAAGCCGGCACGGCTTCGTCGCGGGGACTTTCGTTCGGGGGACCGTCGACGGCCGAAGTGACGACCTTCACGCGCGATCTGGCCCTGCTGCTCAAGGCCGGCGCGCGGCTCGACGATGCGCTCGATCTGTTGTCGAACGATTCCGATATCGGACGCCTGCGCCCGGTGGTGGCACGTCTGCGGGCGGCGATCATGGCCGGTGAGAGCTTTGCTGATGCTGCCGCAGCGCAGCCGCAGCTGTTTTCGCCGATGTACGTCGCGCTGATGCGCGTCGGTGAAGCGTCGGGAACGCTGGACCAGGTTCTGACGGCGCTGGCCGGCGAGCGGGAGCGCTCCGAGGCGACGCGGCGCAAACTGACCGATGCGATGCAGTATCCCGCCTTCGTCTTCATCGCGGCGATCGCGGTGATGCTGTTCTTTCTGGTGGCCGTGCTGCCGAACTTCTCCGCCGTGCTGCGCGATTTCGGCGGGCGCGCCGACACCGCGCTGGGCTTCTTCATGACGCTGTCGGACGTCCTGCGCGCCAATGCGGCGGTGATCACGCTCGGCTGTGCGGCGCTGCTCGCCGCAGGCTGGTGGTTGCTGCGTCAGGGGGCGGTGCGTGCTGCTCTCACCAGCGCATTGGCGGTGACGCCGGGAATCGGCAGCATCCTGATGTTCTATCGGACCAGCCTGTTCTGCCGCAATCTCGGCCTGCTGCTCGGCTGCGGAGTCAATCTCAGTGCCGCCTTGCGGATCCTGGTCGATGTGATGGCCGTGACGTCCTCGCGTGCGCCCTGGTCGGCCGCTGCCGACCGCGTGCGTCACGGCGGCAAGCTGTCCCAGGCCCTGGCCGCCGACAACACCTTGCCGGCGATGGCGGTCCGCATGCTGCGGCTGGGCGAGGAGACCGGGCAGCTGCCGACGCTGTCGACCCGGATCGCCGAATTCTACGAGGCCAAGTTGCAGCGCGGGCTCGATCGCGTGGTCAGCATCGTCGGCCCGGCGGCCATTCTGCTCATCAGTGTCGTGGTGGGTGGTCTGATCGTCTCGATCATGACGGCACTGCTCTCCGTGACGCAACTCGTCGGCTGACCGGACATCAAGGAGAATGACATGAGCTCAGACACGCAGATCAAACCGGTCACAGCGGCACGGCGCGAGAGCGAGCGCGGCTTCACGCTGGTCGAGATGCTGGTCGTGATCACGATCATCGGCCTGATCATGGGACTGATCGGCCCGCGCGTGCTGAACTATCTCAGCGAGTCCAAGACCAAGGCGGCGCGGATTCAGCTGCAGAGCTTCTCCAGCGCGCTCGATCTCTACTTCCTGGATGTCGGCCGCTATCCCTCGACCTCGGAAGGCCTCGGAGCGCTGGCGCAGCGGCCGCCCGGTCAGACGGCATGGAACGGACCCTATCTCAAGGGTGGAGCTGTGCCGAAGGACCCGTGGAATACAGCCTACGTCTACCGCGCGCCCGGCGAGCGCGGCCCGTACGACATCATGTCCTACGGGGCCGATGGCCAGGAAGGCGGCAGCGGCACGGCGGCGGACATCGTGCTCGGAACGCAGACGAGCGCGGCGCAATGAGGGAGCACGGCCAGCGTGGATTTACGCTGCTCGAGATGGTCTGCGTGCTCGCGATCGTCGCGCTGCTGGCGTCCGTCGCGCTGCCCGATCTGCCGCGGCAGACCTCGCGGCCGCGGCTGCAGGCCTATGCGCTGCAGGCTGTGACGCTGCTGAAATCCGATCGTGCCTCCTCGATGCAGAACGGGACGCGCGTCGACACGCAGATCGACACGTCGCGGCGATTGATCCGTTCCGGTAGCGGCACGGCTGCGCTGAAGCTGCCGGACGATATCGCCTTTCTGTCAACGTTGCCGCGCAGCTGCCAGCATCGGCCGGTGCTGGCCACGATCAGTTTCTTTCCCGACGGCCTGTCCTGCGGGGGAGCGATCACGTTATCGCGTGCGGATCTCAGCCTGGAGATCAGGGTCAACTGGTTGACGGGGAGGATCGAGATTGTCTCGCGCACGCTCGCCCGTGGTTGATCAGGGGACCGCTGATCACGCCCAGTCAGGCTTCACGCTGATCGAGGTGCTGGTCGCGCTCGCCGTGGTCAGCATCGCGATCGTCGCGATCGGCGCCGTGGTGTCGCGCAATGCGAGCAGTGTCCGCAAGATCGAGCAGCACGTCACCCTCGTCACGGACATCAGGCTCGCGCTTGCGACCGTGCTGGCCGATCGCGGCCGGCTGCAGCCCGGTGTCATCGATCAGCGCTCCGGCTCGGGTTCGGTGGTGCTGCGAATCAGCCCGCTCGGCGGCGGCGGCGATTGGGGGCAACCGGTTGCGCAGCAGGGGTGGGTTCCGGAGGCCGTCACGCTGCGCGTGAGAACCGGCTCCGGCGCCGTCGCCGACGTGCAGACGGTCCGGCTTGCGCGGGTGGCGCGCTGATGAGCCTTCGATTCGATCGCTTGAACGAGGCGGGCTTCGCGCTGATCGAGGCGCTGGGCGCGCTGGCGATTGCCGGGATCGTGTTGTCGGCGCTGCTGGCGGTCACGTCGCAATGGCTGCCGGCCTGGAAGCGCGGACTGGACCGCGTGCAACGCGCCGAGATGGTGGCCTCGGCGCTGCGCCGGGTCAGCGACGATTTCGCCGCCGCGCAGTTCGTGTCGCCCAATCGTGAGCAGAAGGCGCCGCTGTTCGTGGGCGGGGAATTCTCGGCGACGTTCGTTCGCGGTGAGATCGGTCCGAACGCCGGACACAGTCTCGACGTCGTGCGCATCGGAGAGGAAGGCGCGAGGGGCGAACGCGCGGTGCAGCGGTCGCGCGCCGCGTTCGAGCCCGTGCCGGTCGGCCAGCCCACGGAGGGCTATTTCCGCTTCGCGGATCCGGTGGTGCTGCTGTCTGCGCCGTTCCGGATGTCGTTCGCCTATGCAGATCGCACGATGGCGTGGACGACGGAGTGGCGCGATGCCAACAAGCTGCCATTCGCGGTGCGCATGACCGTTCATGATGAGAGCCGCGGCGGCGCCCCCGTTCTCGTCAGTGCGGTCCGTATTCCAGTCGATACGCCGGGCGGCGCCGCCGTCGATGCAGGCGGGGGCGGTAATACGAACCCGCCGGCCGCGGCCGAGCCGCCCAAGCCCAGCAAGAGTGAGCCGATCGACTGATGGCGCGGCGTTCTCTCAGCAACGAGTCTGGCGGCAGGCGTAGCGCGAAGGATGGCTTCATCCTGATCGCCGCGTTGTGGATGCTGGCGGCGCTCGCAGCCTTGGTCGTTGTCGTCTCCCAGCAATTGGGAAGCTCGGCGCGGTTGTTGCGGCTCGAAGACGAAGCGGTCGAGGCCGAGGCGCTGGTCTCGGCGGCGATCGAATTGTCGGCCTATCGTCTGCTGCAGTCCAAGGACGAGGAGCGGCCGAGGCAGGGCGGCTTCCGCCTCACGCTCGGAGGCAACGACATAACGGTGTCATTCGAGAGCGAGGCGGCGCGGATCGACCTCAACACCGCACCGAAGGAGATGCTCGAGAATCTCTTCGTCACGGTGGGCACCGAGAGGGATGCCGCGAAGGAGTATGCCGAGCGGGTGGTCGCGTGGCGGTCCAAGGCGACGGATGCCGCGAAGGCGCAAGCCGAGGAGGCGCGCTACGCCGCCGCCGGCCTCAAGCGCGTTCCGCGCCTGGCGCCGTTCGCGCATGTCGGCGAACTCGCGCTCGTGCTCGGCCTGCCGCCCTCGCTGATCGATCGGGTGCTCCCGTTGGTGACCATCTTCAACGGCTCTCCGGGCATCGACCCGACGATTGCCGCGCAGGAAGTCGTCGCGGCGCTGCCCGGAATGACGCCGCTGATCCTGAAGGATTTCCTCAACTCACGGGCGTCGCTGTCCGGGGATCCCGATGCGCTTGCCAAGACGCTGGGACCTGCTGCCAAGGACGCCGCCAAGGGCAAGAGCAAGGCCTTTCGATTGCGCATCGTCGTTGGCCCGGCGGGCGGGCTGCGTCATGCGGCGACCGCGGTGATCGTCCCGGGCGAAGGCGAGGAGCCATATCGGCTGCTCGCGCGGCAGGACGAGGGACCTCAACCGAGGAGCGCGCTGCAGGCGCGGCGGATGCCATGAAGCTGACCGAAACCTTGGAACACGGATTGACGGTGTGGACGGCTGCCGTCGGCACCGCGGTCGAAGCGGTCGCCGATCGGCAGCTCAGCCGGCCACAAGTGGGGATCAGGTACGATCGGCCGGACAGCGTGGTCTTGACGGTGCAGGCGCCCCCGAAGGGCAAACCGGCGCTGCCGCAAACCGTCATGAATTTTGCCGAAGGAAGCCCGCGTGGCGGGCTTTCGCCGGAGTGGTTGCGGCTTCTTCGCGGCTGCTCGCTGCAGGTTCAACTTGCAACGGAGAACGTGTTGGTCCGCCCGCTCGACTTTCCGAAGCAAGCCGAGCCGTTCCTGGACGGCATGATCCGGACACAGATCGGCCGGTTGACGCCGTGGAATCTCGATCAGGCGCTCTATGGCTTCAGCGTCCCGCGCGCTGCGGGCAATGATCGGATCACGCTGACGCTCGCCGCCACGCCGCGCGCCTTGGTCGGACCGCTGCTGGCCTTCGCCGATGAGGTCGGCGCGGCGAAAATCGTCGTGTTCGCCGGGAATGACTTACCCGATACGGCGCCGATCCAGATCTTCAAGGCGTCGCTGCGCTCCGCCTTCGCCGGCGGCCGCGATCTCGGACGCGTGCTCAAGTTTGCCTGGCTGTCGGTGGCAGCGGCAACCGCCGTGCTCCTGATGGCCACGATGCTGATGGGCGGGTATCTCGACGGCGAACTCGAGGATGCGCAGGCGCAGGTGACGCGGCTGCGTACGGCCTTGCGGCCGGCGATCGGAGCCACTGCCGCGGACGGGCTTCTCGCCAAGCGCAAGCAGACGAGCCCGGCGAGCGTGATCGTCCTCGACACGTTGTCCAAGATTCTGCCCGATGGGACTTATGTCATCGAGATGCACGTCGAAAATGATCGCCTGCAGATCTCCGGTGTGACGCAGGACGCGCCCGCACTGATCCGACTGATCGAGCAGTCGCCGCAATTCAGCCGCGCGACCTTCTACGCGCCGACGACGCGAACCGCCGGCGAAGCGGGTGAGCGTTTTCATATCGAGGCGCGCATCAACGCCTATTTCGGAGACCGGGCATGAACTGGTCGACATCGCTGCGCCGGATCTTCGTGGGCTCGCCGACAGCGGCTGCGGCGTTCTACGTCGTCACCATCGTCGCGCTGATCTGGTTCGGCGCCGCTGCCGTCGTCGACCTCCTCGCCAAGCGTGAACAGCTCAACGACGCCAACGTTCAATTGGCGGAGTTCGCGGGGCGGAAACGGCAAGGCGGCACATCGGCCGGGAGCGGCCCGGCAGGGCCAGGAGGATCGGTGTTCGTCGAGGGGCCGACGGTCACGGTCGCGGGCGCGGCGCTGGTGCAACGCTTGACGGAGGCGATCACGAAGGTCGGCGGCAGCGTGCTGTCGACCCAGGTCGATCTGCCGGCCGCGCGAGCCAATACGAACCTCATCAGCATTGTCGCGAGCTGCGAGCTCGATCAGCCGGCGCTACAACAGCTGCTCTATGACATCGAAGCCGGACTGCCGTTCCTCTTCGTCGATCAGCTGCATGTCCAGCAGCCGCTGGCCGCCGCAGCGAGTGGAGCGGGGCGGCTGAGGGTACTGGTGACCGTCTCGGGTCAATGGCAAGGGAAAGTGTGATGCGGTCGCTCGCCAGCTTACTCATCGTTGCCGCGGCTGTTGCGTCGGTGGCCTGCGACTCGTCGGGCCGGGCGTGGGGCGAGGAAGCGGAAGGTCTCGAGCCAGCCACGCCGCTGCAAGCCGCGCCCGCAGGGCGTGATGCCGAGCCGCAGGCGGCCGGTGTGGCGCCTGCGACGATCTTGGCAGCGCCGGACGCGACGGCGAAGAGCGCCAATCCGTTGTGGGACGTTCCGGTCGCTGCGCTCGCGGCGACGCGCGACCGTCCTCTCTTCTCGGTGTCGCGTAGGCCGCCGCCGGTCGCGGCACCCCTCACGGTGATGCGAGCGCCGCCGCCTCCGCCGAGAGAGCCGGAGAAGCCCGGCCTGCAACTCGTCGGCACGGTGATCGGCGAGGAGGAAAGCTTCGGCATCTTCGTCGATTCATCGTCGCAGGCATCGCTGCGATTGCGGGTCGGTGCCTCGCATAACGGGTGGCTGCTTCAATCGCTGAAGACCCGCGAGGCCATGCTGCAGAAGGAGCGCGAGACGGTGACCTTGCTGATGCCGCAGCCGGGACAGACCGCTGACGGCGAGGTTGCAGCGAGCCCGACGGCAGCGCCCGCCCCGCCTGCAGGACGAGATCACGTCGCGCGGCGTACGCGCTGAGGATCGCCTCGCTCGGTCTTAAGCTAGAAGAGCGGGAGATCGCCCGCGTTTTGAAGCAGGAGCACGCCGACAAGGCCGACGACGAGAAACGGACCGAACGGCAAGGCCGTCTGGCCGGTCATACGCCGCCCGGTGAAAGAGAGCACGAGAACCGCCGCGAGCGCCGTGGTCGTGGCGATGAGCAGCAGGATCGGAAGACCCGACAGACCGGCCCAGAGTGTCGCTGCCATCAGAAACTTGACGTCGCCGAGGCCCAATCCCTGCCTGCCGCGTGCGATCGCGTAGAGATGGCGCAGCACCAGCAGCGCGACACCGACGGCAAGAGCCGCTCCGCCATCCCATAGGGCTTGCGGCAGATCGTCGAGCGCCGTCGTTCGGAAGAAGCCGGCCGCAGCAACCAGTGCATTCATCCAGTCCGGAAGGATGCCGTCGCGCAGATCCGTCCAGATCAGGCCGGCGCCGGCCAGCAGCAGCACGAGGATGCAGATGATGTTGATGGCGTTCGTCACGCAGCCCAGGGATTCGCGATTTTCGATCGTCGCAGCATAGGCATGGTCAGGATGCGAGCGATAGTCCCGCCATCATCAGGCCGACGGCAGCAACCCAGCCGCCGACGGCGCGAACGGCAATGCCGCGCCAGTTCGAGGCCGGTTCGGTGTCCGGACGTCTGAAGGTCAGCGCGAGTGCCATCACGAGGGTGATGACGACGTAGCCTGCACAGGCAAGCCCCGCCGCATAGAGAAGACGATCTGTCTGCGGCATGAGTTCGCCGGCATTGGCCGCGCCGCGCATCACGCCGAGGGCAAATGCCATCGCGCACAGAAGTGCCGCGGGAATGCGAAAGGATGCCGCCAGCAGCAGCCCGAGAACGAGGATTGTCGCGGCATCCATGATCGGTGGGACGGGAGCGACACCCGCGCTCACCGCGAGCGCAAGTCCCGCGCACAGGCCGAGCGGAAACACCACGACGAGCCATCGTCCGCTTGCAGCACCCATCGTGCCGGCCAGAAGGCCGAGCGCGGCCCAGACGACGACGTCCTGCAGCGTCAGCAGGGGATGCAGCGCGCCGGCGTAGAAGTCGCCGAGCCGGACCGATACGATGTGAGCGTCGGCGATCTGGACCTGCGTCAGCAGCAGCGTTGCTGCGAGCAGCGGCATTCTCAGGCGGTAGGTCATGCGACGGCTCCCAGGCTTGCCGCCAGGAAGTAGCCGCCGAGCGCGGCGATGGCGGCGCCGACACCCTGGATGACCCGTTCTCCGCCCGGCCAGCGCGCCAGCGCTCCGATCGTGATGCCGCAGGCGTGGAGAAGACCGGTCGCGACCACGAAGCCGCAGCCATAGGCCAGCGGATTCGCCGCGGAGGGCAGCTCGACGCCGTGCGCATGGCCGTGGAAGATCGCGAACACCGCGACGATCGCTGCCGCGGCCGCGAACGGAACGCGAATGCGCAGGGCGACGGCAAGTCCGAGCACCAGGGCCGAGAGTGCGATCACCAGCTCAGGGAGGGGGAGCGCGATCTTGAGGATCCCAGCAACTGCGCCCAGCGCCATGACGAGCGGAAAGACGATCGGCAGCACCCAGATCGCGACGCCTCCCAGCTGTGCGCCCCAGATGCCGACGGCGACCATCGCGATGAGATGGTCCAGCCCGGTCAACGGATGCAGCAGTCCGCTGGCAAGCCCGCCGCCGACGCCGGTCTGCTCATGGGCCAGAGCTGCGCTCGCCGTCAGAACCGACAGCGACGCGACACCCGATGCGAACTGCAGGACCTTGCGCACGGTCATGATTGTCCCATCCATCGTCATGCGGCCGCCAGAACCCGCACGAGACGGCCCAAGAACCAGAACATCGACACGGAGCCGATCGCATAGGCGGGAAGCTCGGCACTCCAGCGCGGCAGCACCGCGCCAAGCCGCCGATGAGCCCAGATCAGCGCGAGCACGAGCAGAACGAACACGAGTTGTCCGATTTCGACACCGACGTTGAAGAACAGAAGCGCAGCCGGCAGGATTCGCCGCTCGAGGCCCAGGCCGGCAAGCGCGCTCGCGAAGCCGATGCCATGCACGAGACCGAAGCTGAAGGCGACAGCCCAGGGGTATCGTGCGGTCAACCCAGTCTCGCCGCGCTGCTGCTTGACGATCTCGACGCCCACGAACACGATGCTGAGCGCGATGCAGGCGTTGAGTGGGCGTTCGGAAACACCGATCAGCCCGAACGCCGTTGCGGCCAGAGAAGCGCTGTGCCCGACCGTAAAGGCGGTGATGGTCTTGATCAGGCGCCAGCCGCCCTGCACGATCCAGATCAGGCCGAGCACGAACAGCAGGTGATCGGCGCCCAGCAGGATGTGGTCGATGCCGAAATTGACGTACGTCCTGGCGAGTTCCAGCCAGGTGTCGAGTGTCGGCGCGTCCGTGCCGAGCAAGGTGACCACAGGATTGGCCGTCGAGATCGTGTAGCTGCGCGGCTCGCCGCGGAGCGGAATCACCTTGATCAGCGCCGCCGACATGTCGGCGCCGAGATTGCCGATCGTGATCTGGCCAACCAGTCCCTTGTCGCCGCAATTGAGCTCCGGCAGGCGAAGCAGGCAATGCGGCGGGACCCTGAGATCGACGCGGCTCGCTCCGACCGTCGGCTCCATGGTCCACCGCCCGATGAACGCACCGGGACGCATCTCGCGGAACTCCAGCACGCCGAGCGTGGCTTCATGGGCGAGCAACGGCGGCGACCAGGCGAGAGCCGCGGCGGCAACCAGCACGAGCCGCGCGATGCGATGCAGGATCACGGTTCGTACCGGATGGTATAGTTGGCCTTGAGACGGGTCACGGCATCCCAGGCCTGCCTGCGCGTCTCATCGGTGTGCCAGATCTTGGCGGCCTCGTCGCGCACGTCCTCAAGCTTCGCGGGCGTGCCCGGCTCGCGCGCATCCAGCCGCACCACGTGCCAACCGTCGTTCGATTGCAGCAGACTCCAATCGCCCGTGGGCATCTTGAGCAGCCCGTCGCGGAAGCCTTCACCGTAGCCGCCGGCGAGACTCGCGACGGGACGTCCGAGGATGACGCGGGTCTGGTCGCGCAGCTCCTCGGATTCACGCTGGCCGCGGATGTCCTCGAGTTGCTGCCGGGCGGTCGCCTCGTCAGTTGCCGGCGTCATGAAGAAGCTGACGCGTTCGGGCGCATCGAACCGGACGTGATTGTCGGCGAACCAGGCGCGAAGCTGCGCCTCGCTCGGCTCCGGCACGCGCACCTGGTCGAAGATCAGGAGCTGCAGCTTGAACGCGACGCGGTCGCGGATCATCTCGTCGCCGCGATCGACGCCGAGCGCCTTGCCTTCGCGATACAGGATCTCGCTCGCCACCCAGGCATCGATCATCTTCTGCAGATCGGCGCTGCTCGGCGTCCGCTGCTTGTCCTCGTCGAAATTGTCGATGAAGGACTGACGCAGCGCCTTGGAGACGGTGATGACCTTTTCGTTGCTGGCCGGCGGGTGCAGTACGGAGTCGGCTGCGAAGATCAGCCCGCCCAGAACGACGAAGTGCAGCAGAGGCTCCCTGACGAGCCTGTGCAGGGCCGTGAAATGGGCTCGCGACGGCGCGGCGGCCTTGGCATTCGCATCGCTATTGCCGCTGCGTTCAGCGGGGCGTGCGGCGGCATCATCCAAATTCAAGGTCTGCGCCGCATTCGACATGGCAGAAGCTGACATTCTCTCTATGCAATTCACGAAACGCCTCGGGCGCGGCGCGTATATGCAACGGCGCCCTCGCCGTTGTCACCGGGCAATCGGCCGTGTCACAAAAATTTCGCAACGACGTCGGTCCAGGGTGTCCGCGGGGACAACGACGCGTGAAAATAAATCCTTCAACAAACTGTCTCCGAGTTTTGGTTTGTTCGCGCGGCGAAGCAAAGTGGCGCATCAGGGCATGCGTGGTTGATTTCGTCTTAGAACTCATTGAATTCTCAGGGGCGACGATATGGTTCCATCTGCCAAGAAAATCCTGCTGACAGCGGCGTCGGTCTCGCTGGCTCTGTCGCAGAGCGCCGACGCTGGTGAGCGTCGGGGCGAGACGAGCAAGAACAATCCCTATGTCGCCGGCGACATGCACAACCACAACACCTGCACCGACGGTTCTGTGGCTGCCGGTTATTCGATCGATCGCTCAGTGGGCAAGGGCACCGCGGCGGCCGGCGGCACCAATTTTGACCTCGACTGGTTCACGCTCGGCAACCACGGCGGCTCGGGCAATCGCGACTGCCGCTTCAGCGACGCCAGCGCCAACATTCCGGGCGACAATACCACGACGACCTGGAGCCAGACGCTCGGCAAGACGATCGATGGCATCACGATCACCAGCCTGAAGGGCACGCCGAATGGCACCGGAGCCGGTGCCACGATGTGGCGTTGGCAGTCGATCAAGGAGGTCGAGTATCCGATCATCGTCGACCGGACCGCGACCTACGACAAGGTGCTGGTCGAAGGTCTGGAATGGATCCTGCCCGGCCACGAACATGGCGACGTCGCCGTGATCGCCGGCCAGAACCCGCGCGGCTACGGCAATGCCGACAAGATGGCGGAGTTCGAGTATCGCTTCGACCGCGCCGACACTGATGCGATCGGTCCGCTCGACACCAAGAACAACCCGGTCTGGGCCGGCAAGGACAACGTCAACAACTCCGGCACCGCGGGCCATCAGAAGGCCGTCGCCGGCATCGCCTGGCTGCAGGCGAATCATCCGCTGCAGTCCTACGCGATTCCGACCCACACCGAGCGCCAGGGGCCGTTCAATCCCAATGGCTCGGCCGGCTATAACATCGAGCACTTCCGCGACTTCAACAATGCCGGCCCGACCGTTGCATTCGGCATCGAGTCGCCCGGCCACATGGCGCAGGGCGGTTTGACCGGCGGTTCGGGGTCGTACGGCTCGAGTGCCGTCGGCGGCGGCACCTACGGCATGGCCGGCGTGTACACCGCCAAGGTCGGCGGCCTGTGGGACGGTCTGCTCGGCGAAGGCCGCAACATGTTCATCTATGTGAGTTCGGATTGGCACAATCGTGGTGCCTTCGGCGCCCGCGACGCCTCGACGACCGCGGACTTCATACCGGGCGAATACACCAAGCTGTACGTGCCCAACGAGGCCAGGTTCAATCACCAGTCCATCATTGACGGCATGCGTTCGGGCAACTCCTATTCGGTCAACGCCGACATCATCGGCTCCGACATGGTGTTCCGCGCCAAGGGCGAGTGGGATTCCGACTGGAAGGCCATGGGTGAAACGCTGGTCGTGCGTCCGGGCGAGAAGGTCACGCTCGAGATGGAGATGACCCTCCCGGCGACGAACAACAGCCCGTACAGCTTCAACAACCCGCTGCTGCTGCCCGTCGGCATCAAGCAGCCGTTGAACAAGCCGTATATCGACCACGTCGACCTGATCACCGGCGACGTCACCGGGCCGATCCAGCCGGGCGCCGCGGGCTATGCGGTGACCAATGCCGGCGGCGCGGCCGGCGCATCCGTCGTCTACAATTCCTCGGCCAAGATCGCGAAGCAGATTCCTGCGACGAAGATGCGGAGCTTCAGGCTGAGGGACGGCTCCACCCGGTTGAGCTTCACCACCACGTTCGTTGCCGGGAAGACGCCGTTCTACATCCGGGCACGCGGCACCAACATTCCGCCCGGCACGCCCAACGTGACCGACAGCGCCGGCAATCCGCTGCTCGATGTCAACAACACCAACGTCGCGTGCACCGATGCGGCCTGTCCGACCCATCTGGCGACGGTCAACGGCGTCAAGCGGGTGACCTACGACGTCCAGGCCTACTCGAACGCCTGGTTCTACGCCAACCCGATCTTCGTGCGGACGCACGGCACGTCCGAGTTGCTGGTCGAGAAGAACGCAGAGCTGGCGCGCAAGCTGGCTCACGAGCATCACCACTGGCACGATTGGGATCATTGGGGCCATTGGGGTCATTGGGGCCGCTGGGCTTTCAACCGCGACTGATTGATCCTCTCCGGTTCGGCGACGCGGAAGTAGCGCCGCCGGACCCATCATCAGCAGCGTCGGTTCGCGAACCGGCGCTGCTTTCTTTCGGACACATCCTGCCTCGGGCTCATCCATCCCATGTTTCGCCTGTCGACGCTGATCCTCGCCTGCCTCGCTTTCACGGCCGACCTGGCGTCGGCACACGAACAGGAGCCGACCCGCGAAATTTGCGATGCCGCCGTTGCGGAGGCGCGCGCGCTGGCGGCGGCCCTGCCGGCCGACGACGTATCGCGCTACTTCGCCGAGCGCGACATACAGCAGGCGCTGGTCGAGGCCGGAAATGGCGAGTTCGACGACTGTCTCGAGAAGGTCGAGAGTGCGAAGCTCGAATTGCGCGAGCGCCATCACAGCTTGAAGCCGGGCGAGCGGCTCGACATCCTCGGGGCGCACGAAGTGCCGTCGCGATGACGGCTGAACCCACATTTCCTGCGGCGCTCTTGTCATTCGTCTGTCACGCAACTGCGCACAGTGTGCCGCGATTGCGATGCGCGCAGGGCGTTGAGACGGCGTTGAGACATGGACCAGATCGAACCACTTTTTCCCATTCCTCTCCTGCGTTCGCCGGGTCTGTTGAGTCCTGAGTTGAAGGACGCGGCGGTGGCCGCGATCCGCAGTTCGAAGATCGAAAGCAACCTGCGGTCCGGACAGCTGTTCCACACCGAGGTCGCCGATCCCCGCAGCAACAACCTGTTCCAGACCATTGCCGAGCTGGCCGTGCCCAAGCTGGTCGATTTCGGCGAGTTGCTGTTCGGCGAGAAGCTGCGCTGGACCGTCAAGGAGATGTGGACGAACATGCTGGAGACTGGCGGCAACCAGACCCTGCATGCCCACGCCAACAGCTTCGTCTCCGGCATCATCTATCTGACGCCCTCGCATCCCGGCAGCCGCACCGTGTTCCTGCGTCCGCCCGGCGGCTCGGATTTCTCGTTCCGCCATCACACGCGAGAGGCAGCCATGGGCCCCTACAATGCGGGCAAGTATGTCCTGCCCCAGGCCGAGCCAGGGGATCTCGTGCTGTTTCCGAGCTATCTGTATCATGAGGTGCCGCGCAACCAGGGCGACCAGCGCATCACCATCGCCTTCAACGCGATCCCGGATCATCTGGACTGCTGGGGCTACCGCGTCAGTTTTTCGTCCTGAACCGGCTCATTTTCCGAATTCGCGCGACAGCAGATCACGTGCCTCGCCCCGCGACGGCGCGGCGTCGTCGATGGCGCGGAGCAGACCTTCGGCGGCTTGGCGATCCGACGCCAGCAGCGATCGCGCCATGCTCATGAGGGGTGCGTAGGCCGGCTCGAACTCGGCGCTGAGGCGGATCGAGTCGAGCAGGCCGGGTGCTGCGGCCGCGATGAGCGCAGGTCCGCGTGGGTCGCCGGTCAGCGCCGCGCCGGCTTGAAGGAAGCGGTTGCGCGCCTGCCAGTATGCGCCGAGACGCGCGTCCCACGCCGCGCGCTGCGATGGATCAATCAGTTCGGTGGCATCGGTCTTTGCCTGCCCGATGACGGCCAAGAGCAGCTCCCACGGCGGTGCCGAGAGCGCGCGGACATTGCGTCTAGCGTCGAAGGTGACGAACGGGAAATCGTCGCTGTTGCGCGGTCCCCGACCGGCAAAGCCCGCAAGCGATTTTGCTCCGGCGAGATATTGCCCGAGAAGGTCGATCGGCTGGTCCAGACCGAGAGGGTGAAGGATCGGACGAAGTTGCGGTTCCGACAACCGCGGGCCGAGCCGTTCGGGATCGACATGTTGCGAGGCGCGTGATCCGATCAAGGCGAGCATCGGCGTGCGCACGCTGTAATGGTTCAGCCAGGCGGAGCCGTCGGGGAAGATCGCGAGGAAGCTTCTGACGATGGCGCGCAACGATGGCGCGTCGAGCTGATAGAGCGGCAACCATTGGCAGAACACGCCGCCGGCAGCGAGCCGCTGCCTCACCGCATTGAAATGCTCGGTGGTGTAGAGGGCGCCGCTGCCGTCCAGCGCCGGATGGAACAGGTCCGCCACGATGACGTCGTAGCGTCCGTCATCCGCGACGATGAAGCGCCTTGCGTCGGCAATGGAGACCGCTGGCATCTCGTGTCGTGCCGCCGGGGTGTCGAACCAGGGCAGCAGTGCCACGACCTCGGCGGACAGTTCGACCGCGCGCACCGTCAGATCCGGCATCTGCGTGCCGCCAAGCACGGTCGCCCCGGTCCCCACGCCCAGGAAGAGGGCGGTGCGCGGCGCCGGATGCAACAGCAGCGGCAGCATGGCCTGGCGAAAATCGGACCGCACCGAGCTGGTGCCACCCATGCGAAAGTGACCATTCACCTCGAGGTAGCGGGCGCCGGACGCATCGTCGACCACGCTCGCGGTGGCCATCGGCCCTTCGCGCAACGCCAGCAGCTTGCCGCCGGGTGGCACCTTCACCAGCGTGGGGGCCGGAATCCACAGCAGCACGAGGCCCAGCAGGGTGGGCACGGCCGCTCGGACCAGCACCGCACGACGCGGCTGTAGCAGCAGGAGATATCCGAGCGCGACGGCGACCAGGGCCTTCCAGGTGCCAAGCGTTGGAATCAGAAGATGCGCGGCGAGCAGCGGCGCGACGGCCGCACCGAGGCTGTTGATGCCGACGGCCCAGCCGACCGAGCCGCTGATGTCGCGGACGTCCTGCATCAGTTGGCCGAACAGCGCGCCCATCGCCAGCGAGGGCAGCAGAAACAGCACCAGGGCGATGCCGAGCTCGCCCGCGACGCCGATGCTCGCCGCGTGATCTGCGAGACCGGTGAGGAAGGGAGCCAACAGGGCGGTGCCCAGGCAGGCGAGCGCGGCGCTGCCGATCAGCGCGGCCCTGCCGAATGCGGCCGTCGGCCCAATGCGTTGCCAGACGATGCCACCGGCCGCGGTCCCCAGCAGATAGGCCGCCAGAAGACAGGCGAAGCTGTAGACGGTGTCCTGCATCATCTGCGCCGCGAGGCGCACGACCAGCACCTCGAATGCAATGCCAAGCAGACCGGTGACGAACAGCGTCGCGGTCAGGCGGGCGTCGGGGGCCCCACGCACGCGCTTGTCGGTCTCGTGTAGCTCGACCTGCAACGGCCGGCCGAGGCGAAGTGCGATGAGCGCGCATGTCCCGTTGACGGCGGCGAGGCACAGCAGCGTCGTCGCGAAGCCGAGCGTTGGGATCAGCACGAAGGTGGACAGCAGCGTGCCGGCGACCGCGCCGGCGGTGTTGGCGCCATAGACGCCGGCGCTGACGGAGCCGTCGCCCTGAAGCGCGGCCGTCATCCGCTCCAGTGCGGTCAGCGTGCCGCCCATTGCGACCGTGGCCGGCAGCAGCACCAGCGTGGGAAGCAGGAAGCTCGCACTCCACAGCAGGACAGGCGAGGGCGCCGTCCCCAGCAGCGGCGCCAGCGCGCGGGCGCTCGCCGGCAGCAGCCAGATCGCGCAGAGCCCCCAGAGTCCGATGACCGCTTCGAGAACCGCATAGACCTGGTGCGGCTTGGCGGCGCGGCGAATGCGGGTGTCCAGCACAAACGCGCCGAGCGCCAACCCCGCGAAGAAGCCGGCGATCGCGCCGACCACGGCCATCATCTCCGTCCCCAGCGCGAGGGCGAGCTGGCGCGTCCAGACGATCTCGTAGCCGAGCCCGGCGAGGCCGGAGGCGGCGATGAGCGCCTTCATGGCCCAGAGCCGGCCGGTCCGCCTTGCTTTGATCGATCTCCCCCAGGCGAGCCGAGTTGCATGTGTGGTCCCGACCAGATCGGCGTCAGGCAGGGCGGTATGGTGTGTCTCGGTCAAGGCCCTGTACCCGGATCTCGCGGATCCATCATCGCAAGCGGCTTGCTTGGTGTCGTGCGGTCGTCACCTTTCTGTTGGCGTTTCGTGACGGCGGTTTGACAGTGCCGGGGCGCAATGGAGAGCTGCAGTGTCGAGATGGCCCGGGCGACAAGCGCGCTCCGGGCCATCCACAGGGCGTTACCGGATCAGGGCGTCAGCGACCATAGCTGCGAGCCTGCGGCCGAGGCCGTCGAGGTCAGCAACTGGTTGCCGACCGAGGTGCCGTTCTGGCTCACGACCTCGACGGCATAGCTGCGCAGCGCGATCGTGCCGGCCGTCGCATCGTAGCGGAAGCGCTGGTTGTTGTTGCCGGTGCAGCTCCAGATGATCAGCTGGGCGCCGTCGCCGTAAGTGCCGTTGTTGTCGAGGCAGTAATGCGGATCCTGCATGCTGCGGATCATGCCGCTGGTGTCGTCATAGCTCCAGGTCTGGTTGGCGGCCCCGTTGCAGTACCACTGGATCACGGCCGTGCCGTCGGCCATGGTGGCGCCATTGACGTCCATGCACAGCGCGGAGGTGCGGTTGACGATGCGGACCGGCTGCCGCGCGGGTGCAGCGGTGGTGGAGACCGGCGCGTAGACGACGCCGAGCTTGTCCATTTCGTCCCCGGACCGGCCATGGAAGCCGGTGATCTGCCAGCCGCTCGGGGCGCTATAGCTGGTGCAGCTCGATGTCGTTGCGCCACCCGACAGGGTGCGGCCCGCGCTGGTGCTGAACGCGATCGAGAAGATGCGCGTATGGCCCTGATATTCGGCGCTGCACAGATTGACCGCAGTGAGATATTCGCCGCTGCCGAGCGTCAGGCTCTGCGCCGTGCCGCCGCTGCCGCCATGGCTGTATACGTAGCCGTTGGACAGCGTGAGCTCGACCTGGTCGACCCGGCTTCCGGTGCGGATGGTCAGCTTGCTGACCTCCGGATTGGCGGGCAGCGCGGACACGTCGTTGTAGCTCGTGCCGTGCGGGCCGCCGAACTGATCGCTCATCTTGCGATTGGCCGCAGTGGAGAAACTCCAGTCGACTTCGATCGGATGATGATCGGAGAGCTGTGCGCCGGTCGAGTCGAGCGCATCCTGACGGTCGACAAAGGATGTCGCCTGCAGGTTGAGGAAGCCATTGTTGCGCCACAGCACCTTGTCGACGATCTCGCAGTCCGGCCGCGCCGTCTGCACGCTGCCGCACAGGAGAGGATCGCCGATCGGAGGCACGGCGCCGCCGCGAACGGCCTCGATCCAGGCATCGCTGAAGCCGTGATGCAGGAACTCCCAGATGTTCTGGCCGGCCCGGGTGTAGCGCGTGTTGGTGTCGCCCATGACCATGACCGCATTGCCGGCCGAGTTCGCCTCGATGTAGCTCAGGATCTGCGCGACATCGGATTCGCTGTAGGCGAGGTCGGTCGACGACGTGCCGGATTGCGCGTGAAGATTGTAGAAGTCGAGGTAGACACCATCGGCCAGCCGGGTGCGGACCAGCGAAAAACCCTTCGGAGTCAGCGCGTCGGAATCGGCGCGTTGAGTCCAGGTGACGCGATCGAGATCGTCGAACCAATAGGCGCTGAGCGTGTTGAGGCCGTCGCCGATGCCCGCGGTGCCCGACGTCGGCGTCCGATAGAGGTGATTGTCGCAGGTGTCGTAGAGCGCGGCGTGCCAGAGAAAATCCTCCTGCACGTTGGCGATGCCGAATTGGCGCAGATAGCAGCTGATGACACGCGAATGCGCGTCGCTGCCGCCATTGTAGGCGGTCGGTGTCTCCGCGACGTTGTAGCTCAGCGTATTGAACGTTCCGTTGGCTGCATGCAGCGGGCTGCCGAGCAGCCCGGCGCATCCAAGTGCGATTGCGCCCGCCAGAGAGCGAAGTGTCATTGGTCGATCCCCCTCGATCATGTTGGAAAGAGGCGGCGCGATAGCATCGGCTGGTTGTCGTTGTGATGACGGATTGATAGATGTTTTGCGCACGCGGTGTGCTGTCTGGGTGTGCAATCATAAATTGTGGTTCGGGGGCGGCCGAACGTCTGGCTGCTGACCCTGGAATCAGACGGTCAAAGCGCCGCTCACGGATGGCTCTCGAAAAATCCGATGTGAGTCGTGGGCCCGATATGCTCGCAATGGTCTCCATCGACGCCGGCTACTCGTTTGGAATTCGTCGTCAAGCTGCTGATGCTACGGCAGGGCATTCCAGGACATATTCAGTTGCTTGGATCACTTGGCCGCGCTCGCCTGGCTGTCCGATCTTTCGGGCGCTCATGGAGGCGGTTTTCCGAAAGTCCAGACGGGGAACTGGCCGGCCCATCGGAGGGCCCTCGCGATGGTTGGCAAATGGTAGCAAACTGAAGGACATGCGGGTTCAGCTCAATGTGCCCATTCGGCTGGCACGAATGCTGCTAAAGAGTTGCCAAACGAGCGCTAGCTCCAGAACAATCAACGCGAGGGGACGTCCGGATGCCAGCCCGCAGCAGCCCATCCTTCATCTGAGACCAGCGACCAGGCGATCTCGCCTGTGCAGCATTGCGCCCGCGCGAACCGGGGCGGCGGTGTCTTCCGACGTGTGACTTCGGCCCGGCATGCAGTGGAGATGATGATGACAGGTGCGGACTCGAACGACCTGGATCCGCAGGAAACCCGCGAGTGGCTCGATGCCCTGGCGGCGGTGAAGGGCCATCGCGGCGACGCGCGCGCCCAGTTCATCGTCAGCGCCGTGCTCGAGGCGGCCCGCCGCGAAGGCCTGCGGATCAACCAGTCGCTGACGACGCCCTATTGCAACACGATCCCTGTGCATCAGCAACCGGCGCTCCCGGGCGATCGCGCGATGGAGCACAGGCTGCGCTCGATCATCCGCTGGAATGCGCTCGCGATCGTGTTGCGGGCCAACAAGGAGAGCTCGGAGCTCGGCGGCCACATCGCGAGCTTCCAGTCGGCGGCCACGCTCTACGACATCGGCTTCGGCCATTTCTGGCATGCACCGACGGCTACGCATGGCGGTGATCTGATCTTCGTGCAGGGCCACAGCTCGCCGGGCATCTACGCGCGCGCCTTCCTCGAAGGGCGGCTCAGCGAGGAGCAGCTGCTGAGCTTCCGGCAGGAGACCGGCGGCAAGGGGCTGTCGAGCTATCCGCACCCCTGGCTGATGCCGGACTTCTGGCAGTTTCCGACGGTGTCGATGGGCCTCGGGCCGCTGGTGGCGATCTATCAGGCGCGTTTCCTGAAATATCTCGAGAACCACAAGCTCGCCGAGACCGCGAACCGCAAGGTTTGGGCCTTCATGGGCGACGGCGAGACCGACGAGCCGGAATCGCTCGGCGCCATCTCGCTCGCGGGGCGCGAAAAGCTCGACAACCTGATCTTCGTCATCAACTGCAATCTGCAGCGGCTCGACGGTCCTGTGCGCGGCAACGGCAAGATCGTCCAGGAGCTCGAAAGCGTGTTCCGCGGCGCCGGTTGGAACGTCATCAAGGTGCTGTGGGGCTCGGGCTGGGACCGCCTGCTCGAGAAGGACAAGAGCGGGCTGTTGCTGAAGCGCATGGAGGAATGCGTCGACGGCGAGTACCAGGATTTCAAGAGCAAGAGCGGCGCCTATATCCGCGAGCATTTCTTCGGCAAGTATGAGGAGTTGAAGCGGCTCGTCGCCGACATGAGCGACGACGAGATCTGGAATCTCACCCGCGGCGGTCATGATCCGGAGAAGGTATTCGCGGCCTATGCCGCGGCGGCGAACCACCAGGGGCAGCCGACCGTGATCCTGCCGAAGACCGTCAAGGGCTACGGCATGGGCGAGTCCGGCGAGGGCCAGATGATCGCGCACCAGGCCAAGAAGATGACCCAGGACGCACTGCGCGGCTTCCGCGACCGCTTCCAGGTGCCGGTCGCCGACGAGGATCTCGCCAAGGTCCCATTCGTCCGCCTGGCCGACGACAGTCCGGAGATGCAGTACTTCCGCGCCCAGCGCGAACGGCTCGGTGGCAGCCTGCCGCAGCGCCGGCGCAGATCCGCATCGCTGCCGATCCCGCCGTTGCAGACGTTCCAGCGCCTGCTCGACAGCACCGGCGAGCGCGAGATCTCGACGACGATGGCCTTCGTCCAGATGCTCGGCACCTTGGTACGCGACAAGGCCATCGGCAAGCACATCGTCCCGATCGTGCCTGACGAATCCCGCACGTTCGGCATGGAGGGCATGTTCCGCCAACTCGGCATCTACTCGTCGGTGGGACAGCTGTACCGTCCGCAGGACGCCGACCAGCTGATGTACTACCGCGAGGACAAAAGCGGCCAGGTGCTGCAGGAAGGCATCAACGAGGGCGGCGCGATGTCGAGCTGGATCGTCGCGGCGACGTCCTACAGCACCAACAACGTGCCGATGATCCCGTTCTACATCTACTACTCGATGTTCGGCCTGCAGCGCGTCGGCGATCTCGCCTGGCTCGCCGGCGACATGCGCGCGCGCGGCTTCCTGCTCGGCGGCACGGCGGGGCGCACCACGCTCAACGGCGAGGGACTGCAGCACGAGGATGGCCACAGCCACGTCCTGGCGGCGACCATTCCGAACTGCGTGTCCTACGATCCCACGTTCGCGTACGAGGTCGTGACCATCGTCCGCGAAGGCATGCGCCGGATGTACGAGGCGCAGGAGGATGTCTATTACTACGTCACGCTGATGAACGAGAACTATCCGCATCCGGCGCTGGCCGAGGCCGGTGCTGGCGCGGAGGAGGGCATTCTCAAGGGATTGTATCTCCTCAGGAGCGGCGGCGAGGCGAAGGACGGGGACCTCCGCGTCCAGCTGATGGGCTCCGGCACCATCCTGCGCGAGGTGATCGCGGCCGCCGATCTGCTCAAGAACGACTTCGGCGTCACCGCCGGTGTGTGGAGCGCGACGAGCTTCAACGAGCTGCGCCGCGACGGCATGGCGACGGAACGCTGGAACCTGCTGCACCCGACCGAGCCGCGCCGCAAGAGCTGGGTGGAAGCGCAGCTCCAGGGACATGCAGGCCCGGTGATCGCTTCGACGGACTACATGCGCAACTACCCTGATCAGATCCGGGAATATGTTCAGGCCGCGGGGCGCCGCTATGCCGTGCTGGGCACCGACGGCTTCGGCCGCAGTGACTATCGCGTCAAGCTGCGGCGTTTCTTCGAGGTCGACCGTCACTACGTCGCGGTGGCCGCGCTCAAGGCTCTCGCCGATGACGGCCGGATCAAGCCGGAGATGGTCGCCGACGCGATCGCGAAATATCAGATCGACACCGGGTGCGCTGCGCCCTGGACCCTGTGACGCAGCCAGCCGAGGACAGAGCGATGACTGGTGTGATCGACATCAAGGTGCCCGACATCGGCGACTTCAAGGACGTTCCGGTGATCGAGATCTTCGTCAAGCCGGGCGACCGGGTGAAGGCGGAGGATCCGCTGATTGCGCTGGAGTCGGACAAGGCGACCATGGAAGTTCCCTCGCCGCGGGACGGCGTGGTGACGTCGGTGGTCGTCAAGACCGGCGACAAGGTGAGTGAAGGGACGGTGATCGTGCAGTTCGAGGACGCCAGCGCCTTGCAGGCCGAGACGCGTCCCGTCGTCAGCGCGCCGCCGTCGCCCGTGAACGCGCCGGCCGGTCGCGCCGAGGTGCGCGTGCCCGACATCGGCGACTTCAAGGACGTTCCGGTGATCGAGATCTTCGTCAAGCCGGGCGACACGGTGAAGGCGGAGGATCCGCTGGTCGCGCTCGAATCCGACAAGGCAACCATGGAGGTGCCGGCGCCGCTCTCCGGCACCGTCGGCGAGATCAAGCTCAAGATTGGCGACAAGGTCAGTGAAGGCGCGATCATCCTGGTGCTGGTGACCGGCGATGCGCCTGTGGCGACGAGCGCTCTGTCCCCGGCGCAGAGCGCAGCGCCAATGGCTGCATCGCCCGTGACGCCTACTGGCGCGCCGGACGAGACCGCCTTCGCGCTTGCCTATGCCGGTCCTGCGGTGCGCAAGCTCGCGCGCGAACGGGGCGTCGACCTCGGCAAGGTGAAGGGCTCGGGCAACCACGGCCGCATCCTGCGCGAGGACGTCGAGGGCTTTGCCGAGGCAGGTGCCGCGCCAGCCAAGCCGCAAGCTGCGGCCACTGGCGCAGGCGGAGGTGCGGGCCTCGATCTCTTGCCCTGGCCGAAGGTCGACTTCGCCAAGTTCGGTCCGGTCGAGCGCAAGGAGCTCGGCCGCATCAAGAAGATCTCGGCGGCCAATCTGCATCGCAACTGGGTGGTCATTCCGCACGTCACCACCCATGACGAGGCTGATATCACCGAGCTCGAGCAGTTCCGCGTCAGGATGAACAAGGAGCTGGAGAAGAGCGGCGTCAAGCTGTCGCTGCTGCCGTTCATGGTCAAGGCGGCGGTGGCCACGCTGAAGAAGTTCCCCGAGTTCAATGCCAGTCTCGACGGCGACACGCTGGTCTACAAGAATTACTGGCACATCGGCTTTGCCGCCGACACGCCCAACGGCCTGATGGTGCCGGTGATCAGGGATGCCGACAAGAAGTCGATCCCCGAGATTGCCAAGGAGATGAACGATCTCGCCAAGCTCGCGCGCGACGGCAAGATCAAGCCCGACCAGATGCAGGGCGGCACGTTCTCGATCTCCTCGCTCGGCGGCATCGGCGGCATCTACTTCACGCCGATCATCAACGCGCCTGAAGTTGCGATCCTGGGCGTCTGCAAGGGCTACTGGAAGCAGCATTCGCCTGATGGCCAGACCTGGACGTCGCGGCTGACCTTGCCGCTGTCGTTGTCGTGGGACCACCGCGTCATCGATGGCGCGGCGGCGGCGCGCTTCAACGTTCATTTCGCCAATGTGCTCGCCGATCTCCGGCGCGTGCTGTTCTGAGAATCGAGGACGGTAATGAGCACGTATCTGGCGGCGTGTGCAGTGCTCGCCTCTCCCCGTAGGCGGGGAGAGGCCGGATTGCATCGCAGATGCAATCCGGGTGAGGGG
>JBARNF010000881.1:0-11736 GCA_049802835.1 Bradyrhizobium sp. | reverse complement strand
CAGGTGGTCGGCGGCAACAATCAATGACGGATCGCTGAAGGCACGCGTGATGGACGATCTGAAGTCGATCATTGGCAAGGTGGCG
The DNA here is from genome assembly GCA_049802835.1 of Bradyrhizobium sp. Lineage (GTDB taxonomy): Bacteria > Pseudomonadota > Alphaproteobacteria > Rhizobiales > Xanthobacteraceae > Bradyrhizobium. The sequence continues at coordinate 11,651 of JBARNF010000881.1, read as the reverse complement.
ACGGGAGCACCGCTGTCCCGCGAGGAGGCCGCGTCCGCCTTCAACAGCATGATGTCTGGCGAAGCCACACCGTCGCAGATGGGCGCGCTACTGATGGCGCTGCGCGTGCGTGGCGAGACGGTGGAAGAGATCACCGGCGCGGTCAGCGTGATGCGAGCCAAGATGCTGCGGGTGGATGCGCCGCCAACCGCAGTCGACATCGTCGGCACCGGCGGTGACGGCTCGGGCTCGGTGAACGTCTCGACCTGCGCCTCCTTCATCGTGGCCGGCGCCGGCGTACCGGTCGCCAAGCACGGCAATCGCGCGCTGTCATCGCGATCGGGCGCGGCTGACGTGCTCGCGGCACTTGGCGTCAAGATCGATCTGAAGCCGGATCACGTCGGGCAATGCGTGCGCGTGGCCGGCATCGGTTTCATGTTCGCGCCCGCCCATCATCCGGCCATGAAGAACGTCGGCCCGACCCGCGTCGAGCTCGCCACCCGCACCATCTTCAACCTGCTGGGACCCTTGTCCAATCCGGCTGGCGTCAAGCGCCAGATGGTCGGCGTATTTTCGCGGCAGTGGGTCGAGCCCTTGGCGCAGGTGCTGAAGAATCTCGGCTCCGAAGCCGCCTGGGTCGTTCACGGCTCCGACGGGCTCGACGAGATCACGCTGACCGGGCCGACCTTCGTGGCTGCGCTCGAGAACGGCCATATCAGAACCTTCGAGGTGTCGCCCGAGGAAGCCGGGCTCGCCCTGTGCGGCAGCGATGGACTGCGGGGCGGTGACGCTGCCGCCAATGCCGTGGCGCTGCAGAGCGTGCTGGACGGTCTGCCGAGCCCCTATCGCGACGTGGCTTTGTTGAACGCAGCGGCCGCGCTGGTCGTCGCAGGCCGCGCCAAGACGCTCAAGGAAGGGGTCGCCATCGGCCGGGCCTCGCTGGACAGCGGAGCTGCCGCTGATCGGCTGAAGCAGCTGATCGCCGTCTCCAACAGCTGATTTGCGGAGGGCGCCATGTCCGACATCCTGGACAAGATCGAAGCCTATAAGCGCGAGGAGATCGCGACCGCCAAGCGTGCGTGCCCATTGTCGGCCCTCGAGGCCCGCGCGCGCGAGGCCTCGCCGCCGCGCGGCTTCGTTGCTTCGATCCGGAGCAAGCATGCGAAGAGTGAATACGCGCTGATCGCGGAAGTGAAGAAGGCCTCGCCGTCGAAGGGCCTGATCCGCGCCGATTTCGATCCGCCGCAACTGGCAAAGGCCTATGAAGCCGGCGGGGCCGCCTGTCTTTCCGTGCTGACCGATACGCCCTCGTTCCAGGGTCATCTGGATTTCATGGTGGCTGCGCGCGCGGCGACCGCCCTTCCCGTGCTGCGCAAGGATTTCATGTTCGACACCTATCAGGTGGTCGAGGCCCGTGCACATGGCGCCGACTGCATCCTGATCATCATGGCGGCGCTCGATGATGGCGCTGCAGCCGACATCGAGGCGGCGGCGCTCGCCCACGGCATGGACGTGCTGATCGAGATCCATGACCGCGCCGAGCTCGATCGCGCGCTGAAACTGCGCTCGCCGATGATCGGCATCAACAATCGTAACCTGCGCACCTTCGAGACCACGCTGACGACGTCCGAAGCTCTGGCGCCGCTGGTGCCGAAGGATCGCCTCCTGGTCGGCGAGAGCGGCATCTTCACGCCAGCCGATCTTGCGCGCCTGGCCCGGGTCGAGATCCACACCTTCCTCGTCGGAGAGAGCCTGATGCGGCAGGCCGATGTGACGGCGGCGACGCGCGCCCTGCTCGCACGCGACGCCTCTGCGAAACTCGCCGGTTGACCATGACCGACCAATCGCCCGACACGCCCTCCCTGACCCACATCGATGCCCGCGGCGAAGCCCGCATGGTCGACGTGTCGGACAAGGCGGCGACGGAGCGGACCGCCACGGCCGAGGGCCGTGTCGTGATGAGCCCGGCGACCCTCGAACTCATCCTCTCCGGCAACGCCAAGAAGGGCGACGTGCTTGGCACGGCCCGCGTCGCCGGCATCATGGCAGCAAAGCGGACGTCGGAGCTCATTCCCTTGTGCCACCCGCTGGCGCTCTCCAAGATCACCGTCGACATCACGCCTGATGCCACCCTGCCCGGCTGCGTCGTGAGCGCGACCGTCAAGGTCACCGGCCCGACCGGCGTGGAGATGGAAGCGCTCACGGCCGTGTCCATAACCTGCCTGACCATCTACGACATGATCAAGGCGGCCGAGCGCGGCGTGCGCATCGAGGGCATCCATCTGACCGAGAAGATCGGCGGCAAATCCGGCCATTACCGCGCCTGAAGGCATCTGGATGCCGAATACAACTTCAAATTAATCGTTCGCTAACTCAACTTCCTAACCTCACTTCCACGGCGGCCCTATAGCCATGGTTGTGGGAGGGACGTGAGAGACGATCCGTCCCGAAGCGCCCGATGCAAGCGTATTCAGGACCGATGACGACAAACGCCAGTCCAGGGAGTACCGTCAGAGCCACGACCGACCACGGCAGTCCGATCCGCTGGCTGGTCGGTGGAGGCCTGACGCTGATCTTTGCGATTGCGATCGGCGCAACGATCATGGCCGACAGCTTCCGCCAGCGCGCGCTCGACAGTGCGACACGGGAGCTGGAAAATACCGTTCTCCTGCTGGCGCGCCATTTCGACCAGCAGATGGAGGACCTCAGCGCGATCCAGCGCGATCTCGCCAACTACGTCCGGCAAAGCCAGATCGACACCAGCGCGCGCTTTCGCGAGCAATTGGGAACCGCGGCCGTCAACGCGATGCTGAAGGGCAAGCTGAGCGCTTTGACCTACGTCGGCGGGGTGAGCATTTTCGATTCCGACGGCAACCTCATCAATTCCGCCTCGTCGTGGCCGGTGCCGCCCGTCAACGTGGCAGACCGCTCCTACTTCAAACGATTGAAGACTGATCCGACATCGCCCCAGATGCTGATCGAACCGGTCGTAAGCCGCGTCAGCGGCACGCTCGTTGCCGTCATTGTCCTGAAGCTGACCGGTGCCAATGGCGAGTTCCTCGGCGTCATCAGCAGAAGTCTCGAACCTGTCAATGTCGAGCGGTTCTTTGCCTCCGTCGCTCTCGGCCCCGATGCCGCGATTTCCATGATGCATCGTGACGGCACCCTGTTGGCGCGTTATCCGCGTCATCAGGGCATGATCGGCCAGAACTATCAGGACGCACCGATCTTCCGGCAGATCCTGGCCGGCGACGGCACCACGACCGGCATCTTCAGCAGCCCCGTGGATGGCGAGCACCGCATCGGAGCGTCGCATCGCCTGACCAGCTATCCGCTCATCGTGACCGCAACGACGACCGTCTCGGCGGCACTCGCCGATTGGCGCGAGCAGATGCGCTTCCTGATCGGCGTCGGCGTCGGATCGGCCGTGCTGATTGCCGCGATGCTCTACGTCGTCGTACGCAGGCTGCTGAGCGATCACGAGGCGTCGAACCTGCGTCTGACCCTGGAGAAGGAGCGGCTCGACAAGGCCGTCAACAACATGACCCAGGGTCTTCTGATGTTCGACGCATCGGAGCGCCTGGTCATCGGAAATCAGCGCTACATCGACATGTACGGCCTCTCCGTTGACGTCGTGAAACCCGGCTGCAGTTTCCGGGACCTGATCGCTCACCGCAAGGCCTCGGGCTCGCTCGCGGGCGACGATCGCGAATATGCCGAGGCGATCCTGCGCGACGTCGGCCGCAAGAAATCCCAGATCATCGAAACGCCGGACGGCCGCTCGATCCAGATCGTCAACGAGCCGATCGCGGGCGGCGGCTGGCTGGCGACCCACGAGGACATCACCGAGCGCCGCCGCTCCGAGCAGCAGATCACCCATCTTGCACACTACGATGCGCTGACGGATCTGCCGAACCGGACCCTGTTCCATGAGCGCCTGAAGCAGGAACTGGCCGGCGTTTCCGATGGTCGACGGCTTGCGCTGCACTACATCGACATTGACGAGTTCAAGGGCGTCAACGATTCGCTCGGCCACCTGATCGGCGACGAACTGCTGAAATCCGTGGCCGCCAGCCTGAGCGCCTGTGTCGGTGGTGCCGGCTTCGTCGCGCGCCTCGGCGGTGACGAATTCGCCGTCGTCCAGACCGCCGTCCGGAACCACGAGGACGTCGAGCAACTGATCGAGGACATCCTCGCCGCGATCCGCGCCCCGCGCGACTGCCTCGGTCATCAGCTCACGGCCGACGCATCGATCGGGGTTGCGCTGATCCCCGAGCACGGCACCGATCTCGACCAGATCATGAAGAACGCCGATCTGGCGATGTATGCCGCGAAAGCCGCGGGACGCCGGACCTGGCGCTTCTTCGAGCCGGCGATGGATGCCCAGGTCAAGGCCCGCCATCAGCTCGAGGTGGATCTGCGCCAGGCGATCACCGACAATCAGCTCGAGGTCTACTACCAGCCCTGTGTCAGCCTGCAGGACGACCGCATCGTCGGCTGCGAGGCGCTGGTGCGATGGAAACACCCCACGCGCGGCAACGTCTCGCCGGCCGAGTTCATTCCGATCGCCGAGGACACCGGCCTCATCAATGAGCTCGGCGATCAGGTTCTCCACGCGGCCTGCTCCGAGGCGGCGACATGGCCGGACGACATCCGCCTGGCCGTCAACGTGTCGCCGGTGCAGTTCAAGAGCGGCACGCTTGCGCTCAAGGTCGCCAATGCGCTCGCCACCTCAGGCCTGTCGGCGCGCCGGCTGGAGCTGGAGATCACCGAGGCCGTGCTGATCCGCGACGACGATGCGCTCGACACCCTGCACCAGCTGCGCGCGCTCGGCGTCAGCATCGCGCTCGACGATTTCGGCACCGGCTATTCGAGCCTGAGCTATCTGCAACGCATTCCGTTCGACAAGATCAAGATCGACCGCTGCTTCGTCAAGGACATCACGGAATCCGAAGGCTCCGCCAGTATCGTCCAGGCCGTCGTCAACATCGCCGCGATCCGCAAGATGTCCACGACCGCCGAAGGCGTGGAGACCGAGGCGCAGCGCCAGGTCCTCAAGCGGCTCGGCTGCTCGGAGATGCAGGGCTATCTGTTCAGCCCTCCCAAGCCGGCCGCCGACGTCAGGAAGCTGTTCGCCGCCCATCGCGCCGAGAGCCGCAGCAGCGAGGCCGCATCCGGCCGGCCCCCGCGATCCGACGCGGCCTGACGGCCGCTCGACCTCCGGCCAACTCCCGGAACGCTAAATACCGTTGTAATTTGACGCGTTTCCGCAAGCCAAATTCAAACCCTATTTGCCGATCGTACCGTTCGCCGCTTGAAGTCCACATCAGCCGCATGATCTACCGGCAACAGACGGACACACTCCATGTCCGCCTGTACACGCTGGTCGAGAACCACGACGGGACGGCTTCCAGGCCGCCCCGTCGGGTTTCAGCGTGCCGGGTTTCAGCGTGACAGCGTCGCAGCCGCCACTCGGCGCCGCGGAGTTCAGTTCGGCACCGACGCCTTGGCACGGACGTCGGCATTCACGGTGACGCCGCGCAGGACGTTGAAGGCCGCGTGCAGCGCCTTGTCATCCTTTTCATCCGGCGGAACGTAGGATTGCGAGCCGGTCTGCTCGGAGCCGTCGGCTGCCGAGAGATGGCCGCGCATCCCTGCTTCGCCCTTGATGTCGGTGCGATCCTTCAGCTCGTCGGGAACGTCCTGCTTGACCTCGACGTCCGGAGCGATGCCCTGGGCCTGGATCGAGCGGCCCGAGGGCGTGTAGTAGCGCGCCGTGGTCAGCGCCAGCGCGCCGTTGCCGGCACCGAGCGGGATGATGGTCTGCACCGACCCCTTGCCGAACGAACGAGTGCCGATCAGCGTGGCACGCTTGTGGTCATGCAGCGCGCCCGCCACGATCTCGGAGGCCGACGCCGAGCCGCCATTGATCAGAACCACGAGCGGCTTGCCCTTGATGAGATCGCCGCCGCGGGCCGTGAAGCGCTGCGTCTCGTCCGGATTACGGCCGCGGGTGGAGACGACCTCGCCACGCTGCAGGAACGTGCTGGAGACCGAGACCGCCTGGTCGAGCAGGCCGCCGGGGTTGTTGCGCAGGTCGACTACGTAGCCGGCGAGCTTCTCCTGCGGGATGTCCTTGGAGATGCCGGCGATGGCCTTGCGCAGGCTCTCGGTGGTCTGCTCGTTGAACGAGGTGACCCGGATATAACCGATGTCGCCGCCCTCGGTGTGATAACGCACCGGCCGCACCCGGATGATCTCGCGCGTCAGCACCACGTCGAGCGGCGCTTCCTTGCCCTTGCGGACGATGGTGAGCTTGGTCTTGGTGTCGACCCCGCCCTTCATCTTGGCGACCGCCTGCTCGAGGGTCAGGCCCTGCACGGCGTCGCCGTCGATCTTGGCGATGAGATCGCCCGAGAGAATACCGGCCTTCGAGGCGGGCGTGTCATCGATCGGCGCGACCACCTTGACGAGGCCCTCCTCCATGGTGACCTCGATTCCCAGGCCGCCGAATTCGCCCGACGTGGTCTCCTGCATGTCGCGCCAGGACTTGTCGTTCATGTAGCGAGAGTGCGGATCGAGCGAGGACACCATGCCGTTGATGGCGCCTTCGATCAGCGCAGGATCATTGGGCTTCTCGACGTAGTCGGCACGGACGCGCTCGAACACCGCGCCAAACAGGTTGAGCTGCGAATAGGTGTCGGCCATGCCGGCCGCCGCCTTGGCCCGGGCGATCAGTTGCCCGCCATCGGACCCGTTGACCAGCAGAGTGAGACCAACGCCAGTTGCCGTGCCCGCCAAGAACAGCCAGTTTTTCCGCATTGCTTTTGCTTCCCGAGCTTGTTTGGTGGCCGACCGATCACACGTTCCGAACGCGCCGGCGGCGTGATTGGACCACGAACTCACACCACATTTCCGGTTTCTTCAAGGCCGATATTCCACCCGGCATGGCCGGGTCTGGTCCCATCCGGCCGGCGCAGCGTCATCAGCCGAAATGGACGTTCACGGACCGAAGTCAAGATCGCGCCTGCGCCTCTACCGTACCTAGTTGCAATTATCACCTACCTGGTTGCAATTATCCGATCTTTCACGGTCACCCGGTCATCACAACTCGATGAGCGGTGTCCGGTGGTGCGAATCAACGCGCCAGGCCTGCGGACTGCGGCAGCCCCCGGCCGCCTTCGGGCAATTCGGAATGGCTTGCGCACGGCCAGCCCGATGGGCGATGTTGGCCCACAAACGACAAGGGAGGCTGGGAGGCAGGCATGAATCAACAGACCCCGATCGAGCCCGGGTGGCGGAACGTCGAGCTCGGCGCCAGCGACGAGAAGTTCCAGAACCTGCACGAATTCATCCGCAAGGCGCGGGCCCAGCTCAACCAGAACGCCTGGGACTACATCGTCGGCGGCGCCGAGACCGAGACCACCTTGCGCCGGAACCGGATGGCGCTCGACGAGATCGCGTTCCGTCCGCGCGTGCTGCGCGACGTCTCCAGGGTCGATGCCTCGGTCGAGACCTTCGAGCGGAGGTTGCGCCTGCCGGTCGTGCTGGCGCCGGTCGGTGCGCTCGAGATCTTCGATTCGAACGGCGCCGCCAGTGTCGCGCGCGGAGCTGGCCGCTTCGGGGCCGCGCACATGCTGAGCTCGGTGTCGGAACCGGGCCTGGAGAAGACCGCCGAGGCCGCGCCCGACGCGCTGCGCATCTTCCAGCTCTATGTGCGCGGCGACGACGCCTTCGTCGAAGACTATGTCAGCCGCGCCGTGGCCAACAATTACACCGCGTTCTGCCTCACGGTGGACACCGCCCATTACAGCCGGCGCGAGCGCGACATCGCCAAGCGCTACGTGCGCGAAAGCCGGCTGCGTGCAACCGGCGGCGACCACCAGAAGGCGCTGAGCTGGCATACCGTCGAGCTCATCAAGAACAAGTTCAAGCTGCCGCTGATTATCAAGGGCATCGCGACCGCCGAGGACGCACAGCTCGCGGTCGATCACGGCGTCGACTGGATCTACGTCTCCAACCATGGCGGCCGCCAGCTCGACCACGGCCGCGGCGCGATGCATGTGCTGCCCGAGATCGTTCAGGCCGTGAAGGGCCGCGCCAAGATCATCGTCGACGGCGGCTTCTGCCGCGGCACCGACATCGTCAAGGCGATCGCCTCCGGCGCCGACCTGGTCGGGATCGGCCGGCTGCAATGCTGGGCGCTGGCTGCCGCCGGCGAGGATGGCATCCTGCGCATGCTGGAACTCCTGGAGGACGAGGTCACCCGCACGCTCGGCCTGCTCGGCGTCACCTCCTTCGCAGAGCTGAATGCCTCCTACCTGCATCCGGCGGCCGCGACCGTCATGCCGAGCGTGGTCAGCGCGTTTCCGCTGGTCGACATCGAGCCGTATCGCTATTGAGGCGACGGTTTCTTCCGTCCAACGAGAGGCGTCGACGCGCGTCCCCATGCCCTCCTCCGATCTCAGCCATCTCAGCCCCGGCGCGGCCGACGCACTGCTGTTCGATCTCGGCCGCGTCGTCATCGACATCGATTTCGTCCAGGTCGTCTCGCGCTGGGCCGACCATGCCGGTTGCGCACCGGAGCACATCGCGGCGCGGTTCGTGCGCGACGAGATCTATCAGGCGCATGAGCGCGGCACCGTCTCCGATGCCGTGTTCTTTGCGAATCTGCGCACCCAGCTCGGCATCGACATCACCGACGCGCAGTTTCTCGACGGCTGGAACGCGATCTTCGTCGGCGCGGTGCCGGGCATCGCCCCGTTGCTCGCCCGAGCCGCCGACAAACTGCCGCTCTACGCTTTCTCCAACACCAACCAGCCGCATATCGCGCACTTCTCGCCGCGCTATGCCGAGCTGCTCGGACACTTCCGTGAGATATTCCTGTCGTCCTCGATCGGTCTGCGCAAGCCCGATGCCGAGGCCTACGACCACGTCGTCCAGGCCATCGGCGTGCCTGCGGAGCGCATCGTGTTCTTCGACGATCTCGCCGAGAACGTCGACGGCGCGCGCGCCTGCGGGTTGCAGGCGGTGCTGGTGCGCTCGACGGACGATGTCGCCGCGACACTCCGGGCGTTGGGGATCTAGGTACGGGTGACGAAGAAGCGGCAATGAAGACGGGCTCCTGCTCATCGCGGCGCGGACTGAGGTCGAGACCGACGCACCATCTCTCATTCGTCATTGCGAGCGAAGCGGTGAAGCGAAGCAATCCAGAGTCCCTCCTCGTGGAGATTCTGGATTGCTTCCGCCGACGCCCTTCGGGCTATGGCGGACACGTCGCTTCGCTCGCAATGACGGTGTCTCGACATGCAAATTTGTTCTCGCGGCATAGGCTGCCCGAGTGATGCTGATCTCGTTCACCCTCCTCTAGACGGAGGGCGCAGGGAATGCCGGGCTGCTGGCCGCAACCCATGGCCCGCCTGCAACAAGAAAGCAGGCGGCAGTCACCACAGGTCCAGCCGACATCCGGCATTCCCTGCGCGATGGTTTTCACGTTTACTTCGCGATCTCCCCGGTGCCCGGCTCTTTGGCCACCGTCGCCTTTGGGATCATCATCACCCGCCGGCTTGGCATCAGCGTCGGGATGCCAGGACCACGCGACTTCACGTCCGCAAGCTGCCGTTCGTCCGCGTGCATCGAGCACGCTGCGGCATCATCGCGGCCACCGCATCCCGCACTCCACGTTCGTGACGATCGCGAAGCGCCCCTCCTATCGAGCACGGGACCAAATCAACATAGCACTATTTCTGGAAAATAGAAACACAAAAAATCGGCCCACACGGTCAGCTCACCACCCGAGATCCGGTCGCCTCCCGGTTATGCCAGCTGACCGACAGCGCGATTGACTTTCCAAGCCAGGACATCGAGTCGATCGGCGCCAAAGAAAACTTCTCCGTTCCAGACGAACGTTGGCGTTCCGAACACGCCGTTCCCGTAGGCTTCGACTGTGCGTTTCGTCAACGCGTCGCGGACGCTCGGATCGCCGGCTTGATCCAATATCGCCAGATCGCCGCTGGCACGACTCAGCGCGTCCCTCAAGATCGCGGGATGAGATATGTCCTGCTTTTCATGCCACAGCCCGTCGAAGATCGCGTTTCGGAAGACCCGTTCCGTTTCTCCGGACAGAAGGGATGCGACGCAGAGCGCCGGGATCTGGTTTGGCCGAGACGGCCACTTCCAAGACGGCTTGTAAGGCGCCCCATAGAACTCAGCCATGCGGCGAATGTCAGCCATGAGGTAGGCCCGCTTTGCAGGTATGAGCGTGTCGACATATGGGGCCCAGACCTCTCGGCCCATCTGCAGATTGAGGACGACGTCGATGAAGATCGGACGGCCGACCCATTCAACGCTGTCCGCAAATCCAGGATTCCCGTTGCGAATGCGATAATCAGCGAAGTAGGCGTAGGGCGATCTGAAATCGTAGTAGGTTTCAACTCTCACGACCATGATCGCTCAGCCTGTCCGCAATCGGATTCTCGTGGCGGCAGGTCCAGTATACGTCGCGTTCCCTGCGCCAGCAACTCGCGCCCGACGTGAAGAACTATCAACTCGCCGGCACGACGCGTTCGCCGAGAAACCCGATCACCGCGTCGAACGCCTGCCGCCGATTCCTTTCCATGAGAACCATGTGGGTCGCCTGCCCGATCTCGACCAGGCGCTTGTACGGCGCGCTCACCAGGCGCACGAACAGATCGTGCGCCATGTCGAAATGGACGTCGGCGTCCCATTCCGCGGAGAGCACGAGAACCGGACAGCCGATCGTGCCGGGATCATAGAGCGGATTGCCGGCGGTCCAATGCACGCGCACGTCCTGCACTGCGCCGGACGGCGCGCGGATCGCGCCAGGGTATGGCGAGTCCGGATCGGTCGCGAGCGTCGCCTTCTCCCAGGTCTCGAACCAGCCGTCCGGAATCAATTGCTGTCGCGCGTGTTCCGGTGCCGCGCCGCGCCATGCGGCCTCGAACGCGCGCGGGCTGACAATCCGATAGGCGCCGAGCGGCCCTCCTGCGTCGATGCGCAGCGGCTCCTTGGAAAGCCACAGCGGCGTCGCCAGGATCAGCTTCTCGAGCTTCGCGCTCGCCTCGCTCGCAAACGCGCCCGCAATGGTGGCGCCCCAGGACATCCCGAGCACGTTGACCCGGGAAATTTCGCGGTGCCGGCAAATGAAGTCGACGGCTGTGCCGAAATCCTGCACGGCGGTTCTCGCGGTGACCACTGGAGACGCCTGCTCCGGCGGCAGCGACATATCCGCCGGACGGCTCGAGCCGCCATAGCCGCGCGCGTCGACCGCCCATACATCGTAGCCGGCCTGCGCCAGAACATCCATGAAGGACGCGCCGGCTACGGCGACATCGAACAGGCTTGCGGAGGAGAAGGTCGCGCCGTGCATCATCACGAGCGTGCGCTCGGCGGAGAATCCCTGCAGTTGGGAAAGACGCTTGTTGATGAGTTGAAGCTGCACATCGGGTTCAGGGCCAGTAATCAGCCGGCTCTCGGATACCATGCGCGGTGAAGACGAGGCGTTTTCGGTCATGGTCATGTCAGCTCAAACGAAGTGCCACGCGAACCGATCGCCGTCGCGGCTGATGCGCCCCACCGAGGACTCGGCGAAGTGGGTGGTGAACACGAGCGAGCCGGTCTCCGCGGCGTGGTCCATCGCCCATCGGCGCGAG